>NZ_BAAASR010000002.1:111863-168435 GCF_039532985.1 Streptomyces gobitricini
GGCGGGGGCCCTGTGGCTGTGGACGGTTGGGGAGCGACTCAGCGCTTGGCGGTCTTCGGGGTCACCAGGCGGCTGCCGGTCCAGTCCTTGCCGGCGCTGATGCTCCGGGTCTGGGAGAGGCCCGCCGTCTGGGCGGCCTCGTTGATGTCGCTGGGCTCGATGTAACCGTCACGGCCGGTCTTGGGCGTCATGAGCCAGATCTGCCCACCCTCGTCGATCAGACCGATGGCGTCGACCAGCGCGTCCGTGAGGTCGCCGTCGTCGTCTCGGAACCACAGCAGTACGACGTCGGCGACGTCGTCGTAGTCCTCGTCGACGAGGTCCTGGCCGATGATGGCCTCGATGCCTTCACGGAGCTCCTGCTCGACGTCGTCGTCGTAGCCGATCTCCTGGACCACCTGTCCGGGCTCGAACCCCAGCTTTGCCGCCAGGTTGGTCCGCTCCTCCGCGTGGTCCGCGGTCGCGCTCACGGCTTGCCTCCTGATCGTTTTTTGGGAAGTGCTTCGGCCGCGCGCGTACGCGTGGCATTGGGCGTAGTCCACACGTGCGGGGCGGATCGCGCAAGTACCCGGCGATCGAGACCGCCGAAACGGTGACTTTTGGGGCCGTCTCGCCGCAACTCCAGGCACCTTCCCACCCTCGCCCGTGATACACACCACGGCTCTTGACCCACTTTATTCGCTTCTACTCCTTCCGTGCGCCCACAGGGGCCGAACGACCGAACGGAACACATGGCCGGGTTGGGCGTAAGGTTGCGATTTGACCAGCGCCTTCCGGTGACCGCGGCCCGGACACGGCGACCCGTGGGGGTTACCCCTCGGTAAAGATGACGTTTACGCCCATGGGGTACACGATGGTGGCGGCGCGACCGCACAGCTGACACTCCAGTCCCCGTAGGCTCCACCGACCAGAAGGAACAGCGTGGCTTCCGGATCCGATCGCAACCCGATCATCATTGGCGGCCTTCCCAGCCAGGTCCCGGATTTCGATCCCGAAGAGACCCAGGAATGGCTCGACTCCCTCGACGCCGCCGTGGACGAGCGCGGCCGCGAGCGGGCCCGTTACCTGATGCTCCGCCTGATCGAGCGGGCCCGCGAGAAGCGCGTGGCCGTGCCCGAGATGCGCAGCACGGACTACGTGAACACCATCGCCACCAGGGATGAGCCCTTCTTCCCCGGCAACGAGGAGATCGAGCGCAAGGTCCTCAACGCCACGCGATGGAACGCCGCCGTGATGGTGTCGCGCGCGCAGCGCCCCGGTATCGGCGTCGGCGGCCACATCGCCACGTTCGCCTCCTCCGCGTCCCTCTACGACGTGGGCTTCAACCACTTCTTCCGCGGCAAGGACGAGGGCGACGGCGGCGACCAGATCTTCTTCCAGGGCCACGCGTCGCCCGGTGTCTACGCCCGCGCGTTCCTCCTGGACCGGCTGACCGAGGCGCAGCTCGACGGGTTCCGCCAGGAGAAGTCGAAGTTCCCCAACGGGCTGTCGTCGTATCCGCACCCGCGGCTGATGCCGGACTTCTGGGAGTTCCCGACCGTCTCCATGGGCCTCGGCCCCATCGGGGCCATCTACCAGGCGCGCATGAACCGCTACATGGAGGCGCGCGGCATCGCGGACACCTCCAAGTCGCACGTGTGGGCGTTCCTCGGCGACGGCGAGATGGACGAGCCGGAGTCGCTGGGCCAGCTGTCGATCGCGGCACGCGAAGGCCTCGACAACCTGACGTTCGTCGTCAACTGCAACCTCCAGCGGCTCGACGGCCCGGTGCGCGGCAACGGGAAGATCATCCAGGAGCTGGAGTCGCAGTTCCGCGGCGCCGGCTGGAACGTGATCAAGCTGGTGTGGGACCGTTCCTGGGACCCGCTGCTGGCGCAGGACCGCGACGGCATCCTGGTCAACAAGCTGAACACCACGCCCGACGGACAGTTCCAGACGTACGCGACGGAGACCGGCGCGTACATCCGTGAGCACTTCTTCGGTGACGACCACCGGCTGCGCGCCATGGTCGAGGGCATGAGCGACGACCAGATCCTGCACCTGGGCCGTGGCGGTCACGACCACAAGAAGATCTTCGCGGCGTACAAGGCGGCCGTGGAGCACACGGGCCAGCCGACCGTGATCCTCGCGCAGACGGTCAAGGGCTGGACGCTCGGTCCGAACTTCGAGGGCCGCAACGCGACGCACCAGATGAAGAAGCTGACGGTCGACGACCTGAAGCGCTTCCGCGACCGGCTGCACATCCCGGTCACCGACCAGCAGCTGGAGAGCGGCGTCCCGCCCTACTACCACCCGGGCCGGGACTCGGAGGAGATCCAGTACATGCACGACCGCCGCAAGGCGCTGGGCGGGTACGTCCCGA
Source organism: Streptomyces gobitricini (assembly GCF_039532985.1). Classification (NCBI taxonomy): domain Bacteria; kingdom Bacillati; phylum Actinomycetota; class Actinomycetes; order Kitasatosporales; family Streptomycetaceae; genus Streptomyces; species Streptomyces gobitricini. The sequence goes on from NZ_BAAASR010000002.1 coordinate 114,226, forward strand.
CCCGTGTCGTGCGGGCGAAGCCCCTGGAGCTGCCGGAGGACAGGACGTACGAGGCGGTCAAGAAGGGTTCGGGACAGCAGTCGATCGCCACGACGATGGCGTTCGTGCGGCTGCTGAAGGACCTGATGCGGGACAAGGAGATCGGCAAGCGGTTCGTGCTGATCGCACCGGACGAGTACCGCACCTTCGGTATGGACTCGTTCTTCCCGAGCGCCAAGATCTACAACCCGCTGGGTCAGCAGTACGAGGCCGTGGACCGCGAGCTGCTGCTCGCCTACAAGGAGTCCCCGACCGGCCAGATGCTGCACGACGGCATCTCGGAGGCCGGCTGCACGGCGTCGCTGATCGCGGCCGGGTCGGCGTACGCCACGCACGGCGAGCCGCTGATCCCGGTGTACGTCTTCTATTCGATGTTCGGTTTCCAGCGGACCGGCGACCAGTTCTGGCAGATGGCCGACCAGCTGTCGCGCGGTTTCGTCCTGGGCGCGACCGCCGGGCGTACGACGCTGACCGGTGAGGGTCTGCAGCACGCGGACGGCCACTCGCAGCTGCTCGCCTCGACGAACCCGGCCTGCGTCGCGTACGACCCGGCCTTCGGTTTCGAGATCGCCCACATCGTCAAGGACGGTCTGCGCCGGATGTACGGCGAGAACGCCGAGGACGTCTTCTACTACCTGACCGTCTACAACGAGCCGATCCAGCACCCGGCCGAGCCGGCGGACGTCGACGTGGACGGCATCCTCAAGGGCCTCTACCGCTTCAGCACCGGCCGGGCGGGAGCGATCCCGGCGCAGATCATGGCGTCCGGTGTGGCGGTGCCGTGGGCGCTGGAGGCGCAGCGGATCCTGGCCGAGGAGTGGAACGTACGCGCCGACGTGTGGTCGGCCACCTCGTGGAACGAGCTCCGCCGCGAGGCCGTGACGGTGGACGAGCACAACCTGCTCCACCCGGAGGAGGAACAGCAGGTCCCATATGTGACGCGGAAGCTGTCCGGCGCGGAGGGCCCGTTCGTGGCGGTCTCCGACTGGATGCGGTCGGTCCCCGACCAGATCGCGCGCTGGGTCCCGGGAACGTACAGCTCCCTGGGCGCGGACGGCTTCGGTTTCGCGGACACCCGTGGCGCGGCCCGGCGGTACTTCCACATCGACGCCGAGTCGATCGTGCTGGCGGTGCTGACGGAGCTGGCCCGGGAGGGCAAGATGGACCGTTCAGTGCTGAAGCAGGCCGTGGACCGCTACCAGCTGCTGGACGTGTCGGCGGCCGACCCGGGCGCCGCGGGCGGCGACGCGTAACGCCGGTCACGCGGGGGGCTCCGGCCCCCCGCACCCGCCTACCATTCCCGGCATGAATGAACGCTGGGAAGCTCATACCCAGACGCCGCTCATCGCTCTCGCCCTGGCCTTCGGCCTCGCGTACGCGGTGCCGATCGTCGCGCCCGACGCCGACCCGTGGGTGCACACGCTGTGCTCGGCCGTGGAGTGGGTGGTCTGGGGTGCTTTCGCCGTCGACTACACGGTGCGGCTGGTGCTGGCTCCGTCGCGGTGGCACTTCGTGCGCAGCCATCCGCTGGACCTGCTGGCGGTGCTGCTGCCGCTGGTCCAGCCGCTGCGGCTGCTGCGCCTGCTCTCGACGCTGCTCCTGGTGGGCCGAAGGGCCCGGATGGCGTCGCAGATCAGGCTCACCACGCATGTGGCCGGTTCGGTGGTGGGCCTGCTGATGTTCGGCTCGCTCGCGGTGCTGCACGTGGAGCGCGACGCCCCCGGCGGGAACATCAAGACGCTGGGGGACGCGGTCTGGTGGTCGTTCACGACGATGACGACCGTCGGGTACGGGGACCACGCGCCGACCACCGGGCTGGGGCGGCTCCTCGCCGTGGGCCTGATGCTCTCCGGCATCGCGCTGCTGGGTGTGGTGACCGCGAACATCGCGGCGTGGTTCATCTCCCGCTTCGAACGGGACGACGAGCAGGAGCGCCGCCAGAGCGCCCTGCTGGAGGAGCTGGCCCGGGAGGTCAGGGAGCTCCGGACGGAGGTCGCCCGGCTGTCGGGCAACGCCCCGGCCGGTGCCGCCCGGCCCACCCCGCCGGCCGTGCCCGTGGCGTCTGCCCGGACCGCCACGGATCGGGCCGCCACGGGCAGGCCCGCCACGGAGAGGACCGGCTAGGACTCCAGGTGCGACGCGGGCGCGGGACGAATGCGTGGGCCGCTCCAGCCATGGCGGGGCCCGCATGTCGGCCACGCAGGCGTCGGCAGCGGCGCGACGGCTGGGGGGCACCGTGCCGGCTCGCGGGCGGCAGGCACACCGGGGAAGACACGCGGGGCGGCGGGCACGCGCGAGGGACAGGCACGCGGGGGCAGGGGGTAGAGCCCCTGCCCCGATGCACGCGTGGGCTGCCGTACGGGTACGTCTAGAGCGTGCCGTCACCCAGGGTGCCGACACTGGCCAGCCGGACGAGGGCCAGGACGGTGTCGATCGCCCCGAGGACGAACGCGACCAGCGCCGGGAGGCGATCGCTCGCCCAGCGCCGGCCCATGCCGAGCCAGCCGCAGACGATCGCCACCGGGCCCAGGATGATGCCCAGTACGAAGAATCCGGCGACCGCGCAGACCAGTCCGGCGATTCCGAGCGTCGCGCGATCCGGCCCGGTCCGCGACCACATCCGGCCGCGTGAGCGGGGGCTCCTGCGCGAGCGCGAGGTGTACCCGAAGCTGCCCATGGCCCCCGGGTGCCCCGAGTCACGTCTCCCACACCTTGAAGGCCCTTACCTGGTAAGGCGATTGGGGAACCCACGTGCCGCCACCCGGATACGTCTCGAACTCGCCGGTCTCGGCGCACTCGGCGGACTGGTAGGTGGTGACGGGCCGTCCGGTGCGGTTGGCCAGTGCGGCGGACGTCGCCCCGGCGGGCAGGGGGACGCATGCCTCGATGTCGACGTCGGTCAGCTCATGAGTCTGCCTGGTGCCCCTGAACCCCTCCTTCGCCCACAGGCACAACTGCCCCGCGTCGCAGGGCCCGAGGCGGGGCGGAGCCGCCGCGGCCACGGGGACGGCGCCCCCGAGCGCACCGGCGGCGAGTGCCCCTGCGGCGAGAGCGGTGGTGAGGACGGTGGTGAGGACGGTCGTACAGCGCATGAGGACCCCCGTGGTGCGTCGGCGTGACGATCACGCCCGTCCATCGTGACGCTGCGTGACTCTCTGCGGAAGGTTTCCGGGGGTGATCCACCCGCACGGGTGACGCGGCACAACGAGCGGGGCCCGGCGGTCGCGACCGCCGGGCCCCGTCCTTCCGCCGGGCACGCGTCAGATGTGGGCGCCGCCGACACCGGCGTCCGCGTTCACGCCGCGCTTGGTCAGCGTGGCCACCAGCGCCGCGACGACCGCCACGATGCCCGCGACCATGAAGGCCAGGCCCATCCCGGACAGGAACGTGTCGTGGATGACACCACCGATCTTCGACACCAGGTCCGGCGTCATACCGGGCGCCTTCGCCAGTTCCGCCGGAACCATGCCGAACTCCGCCGCCTGCTCCAGCCGCGGGTCGGCCGGGACCGGGATCCCGGCGTCCTTCCAGTTGCCCGCGAAGTCCGAGCTCACCTTGGAGGACATCACCGCGCCCAGTACGGCCGTACCGAGCGCGCCGCCGACCTGCATCGCGGCCTGCTGGAGGCCGCCGGCCACGCCGGAGAGCTCCAGCGGGGCGTTGCCGACGATGACCTCGGTGGCCCCCACCATCACGGGGGCGAGGCCCAGGCCGAGGAGGCCGAACCAGAGGGACATCGCCAGCGTGCCGGTGCCCTCGGTCAGGCTGATCATGCCGAACATGGCGATCGCCGTGCAGGTCATCCCGCCCACCAGCGGGACGCGCGGTCCGAACTTGGTGATGAGCGCACCCGCCAGCGGCGAGGAGACGATCATCATGGCCGTCAGAGGCAGCAGGTGCAGACCGCTGTCGACCGGGCTGAGCCCCTTGACGCCCTGCAGGTAGAAGGTGACGAAGAAGAGCCCGCCCATGAAGGCGAAGGCCATCAGGACCATGAGGACGGTACCCGCGGAGAGCGGTACGGAGCGGAACATGCCCAGCGGAATGAGCGGTTCCGAAACCTTGGTCTCCCAGACGGCGAAGACCGCGAAGAGGACGACCGCGCCGCCGAGGAAGGCCCAGGTGCTGGCACTGCCCCAGCCCCAGCTCTCTCCGGCCTTGATGATGCCCCAGATCAGGGACGCCATGGCGGCCGACAGGAGCACGATGCCGAACACGTCGAACGAACGGGGCGCGTTCTTCGCGCGGTGGTCCTTCAGGATCACCAGGCCCATGACGAGTGCGAGCACACCGACCGGCACGTTGATGAAGAACACCGACTGCCAGCTGACGTGCTCGACGAGTACGCCGCCGAGGATCGGCCCACCCGCCGTGGAGGCGCCGATGACCATGCCCCAGATGCCGATCGCCATGTTCAGCTTCTCGGCCGGGAAGGTGGCGCGCAGCAGGCCCAGGGCGGCCGGCATCAGCAGCGCGCCGAACAGGCCCTGCAACACGCGGAAGGCGATCACCAGGGTGATCGAGTCCGACATGCCGATCGCGGCGGAGGCGGCGGCGAAGCCCGCGATGCCTATGAGGAACGTCTGGCGGTGGCCGAAACGGTCACCGAGCTTGCCGGCCGTGATCAGCGCGACGGCGAGGGCGAGCAGATAGCCGTTGGTGATCCACTGGACGTCGGCGAGTGACGCGCCGAGATCCCGCTGGATCGCCGGGTTGGCGATCGCGACGATGGTGCCGTCGAGCGCGACCATCATCACGCCGACCGCCACGGCGAACAGCGTCAGCCAAGGGTGGCCGCGCAGCCCTTTGGCCGGGGCCGGCACGGGGTCCTGGCCCGGCGGCGACTTCTCGATGGTGGTCTGACTAGTCATACCGCGAGGTTAGTGTCAGTCGCTGACACTTGACAAAGCATTTCATACGCCGGTAACTGTCGCGTCCCTCACAGGTAGCCTGAGCAACCGGAAATGGCAGAAAGAGGACCATGAAGTGACGGCCGAGCAGCCGACCGCACGCCGGACGCCGACGCCGGCACCGGCCGGACTGCGCGAACGCAAGAAGCAGCGCACCCGTGACGCCCTGCTCCGCGCCGCGCTGGAGCTCTTCACGACCCGGGGGTACGAGGAGACGACGGTCGACGAGATCGTCGACGCCGTCGACGTGTCGCAGCGCACCTTCTTCCGGTACTTCGCCAGCAAGGAAGATGCCGCCTTCGCGGTCCAGCAGATGGTGGAACGGCACTTCGTCAGCGCTCTTCAGGAACGGCCCGCCCACGAAGCACCGTTGGAGGCGATGCGCAACGCCGTCCTCTCCGCGTGGGACACCATCGGCGAGGCGATCATGGAGGTCGTCCCCATCGAGCTCTACCTCCGCACGTCCCAGGTGATCGAATCGACGCCCGCGCTGCTCGCCGTGCACCTTCGGCGCTCCATCGAGATGGAGGAGAACATCGCCCGGCTGATCGCCGACCGCGAGGGCCTGGACGTGGACGCCGACCCGCGCCCGCGGGTGGCCGTCGCGGCGTTCAGCGGAGTCATGCGGATGACCGGCCAGCTGTGGGGGCGGGGCGAGGACCCGTCCCTGGAGGCGATCCGCGCCCTCACCGAGGCCTACCTGGACCACCTCCGCCCCGCGCTCGCCGCCGACTGGCGCGGCACCCGCGCCTGACCCGCCCCCGCCCCCGCCCCCGCCCCCGACCCCCGCCACGGGTCGCGCCGGTCGCACCCGGTCCCGTCGCCGTTCCGGCCGGGCCGGGCCGCGTCAGCGCGCCCGCGTCCGGTACCGCCGTGCACGACCCCTCGGGCGCGTGCCGGGGGGCGCGGCGGGGTGTGTACGGGGCGTGACCGCCCTTCCCCAATGAGCCGTCTTCACGCGTGATGTGCATCACCCTCGTCGCGGGGTCCCTCGCGGGTCTCCTAGGGTGTCCCGCAGTGACTTCTCTCAACTCCTCCCCCACGCACCAGGTGTGGCGCGCGCTGCTCGCCCTCGCCGTGGTCTTCGTCCTCCTCACGACCACCGGCTGGACCGCCATCCGCCACCAACGCGGCCCTGAGCAGGCACGCGAGGCCGCGCTCGCCGCGTGGCGGGACGGCCGGATCGGGACGCGGGAGCTGCCCGACCCCACGGCGCCGCCGACCGAGCTGGCCGCGTTCTTCGGTTCCCTGACCCCGCGTCAGCGCGACCGGCTCGCCGCCGAGCACCCGCTCGTCGTCGGCAACCTCGACGGCGCTCCCGTCACCCTCCGCTACCGCGCGAACCGGTTCTCCCTGCGTGCCGCGCTGGACGCCGAGCGGGCGCGGGTGGACGACGGGCGGCTGTCGCCCGACGGCCACCGCGAGGCCGTCCGCCGCACGCACCGGCTCGCCTCCCTGATGCGCGAGGGGCGGCAGATCCTCGCCTTCGACCCGTCCGGCAAGGGCCGCGTCGCCGAGGTCTTCGGCGACCTCGACCGGGCGCGGCACGTCTCGGTGGTCGTGCCGGGAGTCGACACCACCCTGCTGACGTTCCAGAGGACGGCCCGGAAGTACTCGGCGCCCGTGGGAATGGCCGAATCCCTGTACGCCGCCGAACGCGCCGCCGCGCCCCGCACCCGTACCGCCGTCATCGCCTGGGCCGACTACACGGCACCCGCCGGCGTCGGCATGGACGCGGCCATCGGCAGGCTCGCCGAGACGGGGGCGGCCCGGCTCGTCAGCCTCACCTCCGCGCTGCCCGGCGACTCCCGGGTGGCGCTGTTCTGCCACAGCTACGGCTCCGTGGTCTGCGGCGTCGCGGCCCGCCGGCTCCCCGCCCGGGTGGCCGACGTCGCGGTGGCCGGGAGTCCCGGGATGCGGGCCGAGAGCGCCGCCGGGCTCGGCACCGGCGCCCGCGTCTGGGCCATGCGCGACGCCGACGACTGGATCGCCGAGGTGCCCTACCTGGACGTCGGCGGGCTGGGCCACGGCGCCGACCCGGTGGCCCCCGAGTTCGGGGCGCGGGTACTGTCCGCGACGGGCGCGGCGGGGCACGCCGGGTACTTCGAGCCAGGCACCGAGAGCCTCCGCAACTTCGCCGGGATAGGCGTCGGCTCGTATCGTTCCCTGAGCTGCGCGGGCGGCCAGGAGGCCTGCCGCAGCGGAATCTCCGGCGCGAGCTCCCTCTGACGCGCGTAGAGGTCCGCGGAGCGCCGACCGAGCTCGTAAGTCTCCGGGGGCGACGCGCGGGCGCGCGCCGCATACGATGAGGCGCATGGGTGATGTGCTGGCCGGAATTCATGCCACCTGGGAGTTCGAACCGGACGCCGTGCTCATCCGCTTCGAACGGGGGATCCGCGCACCGAAGCTCTACCAGGCGCTGCGCGAGCGACGTGTCCCGCACGAAGCGCTGGCGTCGGTGACCCTCTCCCCGGGAAGACGCGGCACGGTCGTGCTGCACGCGGCGCCGAGAGCGGGCGCCGATCCACTGATGGAGGCGGCCGCGGGTCAGCTCAAGGACGCCTGCGACCCCTACCGGCTGGTGCTGCCCGCCGACAGCGAGACCCTCGCCGAGTACTACGCGGACGAGCTGCGGGCGCGGCTGGGCCCCGAGGCCGGGGAGCCCGCCGACCGGTTCCTGGTCACCGCCCCCGAGGCGCCGCTGCAGTTCAAGGCGTACGACGGCAAGGCGACCTTCGACGGCAGCCAGGTGGCGTTCCGCTGGTTCTGGACCGGTGCCTCGTCGGCCAAGTGGAAGGCCGGTGACCAGACGTTCCCCGTCCGGGAGCTGAGCGGTGTCGAGTGGCGCTCGCCCGACGTGTTCGACGGCTACCTGCGGCTGCTGCGGCGCGGCCACGCCGGGGACGTCCAGCCCGCGCAGGCGGACCAGGACCCGGCGGCGGTCGTCTTCGGGCTCGGGTACGGGCCGGTGCACGAGTCGCTGCCGTTCGCGGCCGCGGTCCTCGCGGCGGTACGGGTCGCGGGTGCGACGGCGCCCGTCCCGGTGCACGCCGCGGCGCTGGCCGGACGGGACCCGGCGGTGATCGCGGAGCGGATACGTCACCTGGGCGAGCTGTACCAGGCCGGCCTGGTGACGGACGAGGAGTTCGCGGCGAAGAAGGCGCAGCTGCTCGCGGAGCTGTGACCCTCCGGCGGGGCCACCCGGCCGGAGCGCGCGGCGCCGGCCCCGGCGCCGTCAGCCCCGGCGCAGGGCGTCGATCCCGGCGCGCGGCGTCGGCGCAGAGCGTCAACCCGGGGCGCGGCGTCGGCGCCCGGCGCGTGACATCGGCGGCGGCGTTCGGTCTCCGCCTCGCTCCCCCGCGCGGCACCGGTTCCGGCGCCCGGCGCCCCGGCGCCGGTCTGCTCGGAGGTCCCGGTGTCGTACCGAGGTACGAGGACGGAGCCGGCACCTCGGTATGACGTGGGCGCGGCGCCCGGTGCCTAGGCTGGCAGGTCATGCGTACCACTACCCCGCTCGCCCGGTTGCGTGCCTCCGTCCACGCGGTGGGGCTCGCCGTCGCGACACCGGCCGAGGGCGGGACCCCGCTGCTCGCCCGGGCGGCCTCGCCGTGGCTGCGGCGGCTGCCGTACGGCGTCGCCTTCGTGTTCGTCGCCTCGCTCCTGCCGGTCACCGTCTCCGTGCTCGTCAACGACTACCGGGTGAACGGGGCGGTCGCCGGGGCTCTGGCGACCGCCCAGACCGCGCCGTTGCTGCTCGCCGTGGCGCGGCCGCTGCAAGCGTGGCTGATCGTCATGGCCGCCGACGTGCTGGGCGCGCTGTTCCTGCTCGGCGCCGACGGCGTGGCCGGAAGGTCGTGGCCGTGGACGCCCATGATCGTGGTCGGCTACCTGCCGCTGATGGTGGCCGTGGGGCTGCGCGAGCCGCGCCGGACGCTGCTGGTGGTGTGGCTGGCCACGGGTGCGGCGGGGTTCGCCTTCGAGCTGCTCTCGCAGGACCGCAGCGACGGCATCCACCTGTTGCTGTTCATCCTGAGTGGGGCCGTGCTGCTGCTCACCGGGTCCCTCCGGGAGCGCGGGGACGCTCAGCGGCGGCTGATGGAGCAGGAGACGATCAGCGAGGCCGAGCGCGCCCGGCGCACGCTGCTGGAGGAACGCGCCCGGATCGCAAGGGAGTTGCACGACGTGGTGGCCCACCACATGTCGGTGATCACGGTGCAGGCGGACTCGGCGCCGTACCGGATCGAGGGGCTGCCGGAGGCGGCGCGCGAGGAGTTCTCCACGATCGCGTCGTCGGCGCGGGAGTCCCTCACCGAGATGCGGCGGTTGCTGGCGGTGCTGCGCAGCGAGGGAGCGGAGGGCGAGCGGGCGCCGCAACCGGGCCTGGTGCGGGTGCAGCAGCTGGTGGAGGCCACGGTACGGGCGGGGGTGCCGGCCGAGCTGTCGATGCCGGCCGAGCTGGGCCCCGTACCGCAGGCGGTGGACCTGTCCGCGTACCGGATCGTGCAGGAGGCGCTCGCGAACGTGGTGCGGCACGCGCCGGGCGCGCCGACGCGGGTGTCGGTGTCGGCGGACGGCGGCCGGCTGACGCTGGTGATCGTCAACGGCCCCCCGGACGCCGTCGGTTCACCCCTGGAGGCGTCCGGCACGGGGCACGGCCTGGTCGGTATGCGGGAGCGCGTACGGTTGACCGGCGGCACCCTCGACACCGGGCCCCTGCCGGACGGCGGCTTCCGCGTCGCGGCCCGCCTTCCCCTCGCCGCCGACACGGAGGAACCCGCGTGACCATCCGCGTGATCATCGTCGACGACCAGGCCATGGTGCGCGCGGGGTTCGCCGCCCTGCTGGCGGCGCAGCCGGACATCGACGTGGTGGGCGAGGCGCCGGACGGTCGGGCAGGGGTCTCGGTGGCCCGCTCCACGCATCCCGACGTGGTGCTCATGGACGTCCGGATGCCCGAGATGGACGGACTCGCGGCCGCCCGCGAGATCCTGTCGCCGCCGCCGGGGGTCGTGCACCGGCCGAAGGTGCTGATGCTGACCACCTTCGACGTGGACGACTACGTGTACGAGGCGCTGCGCGCCGGTGCTTCCGGGTTCCTCCTGAAGGACGCCCCGCCCGCGGACCTGATCGCCGCCGTGCGGGTGGTGGCGGCGGGGGAGGCGCTGCTGGCCCCGTCCGTGACGCGCCGCCTGATCGCCGACTTCGCCGCCTCCCGCCCGGCCCCGCGCAGGGACCGCTCGCTGCGCCTGCGCGGTCTGACGCCCCGCGAGACGGAAGTCCTGGAGCTGATCGCCCGGGGCCTGTCGAACCAGGAGATCGCCGGCCATCTGGTACTCGCCGAGCAGACGGTGAAGACCCACATCGGCCGGGTGCTGTCGAAGCTGGACCTCCGCGACCGGGCGCAGGCGGTGATCTTCGCGTACGAGTCGGGTGTGGTCAGCCCGGGCGACGCGTAGGTATCTCCCCCGCCCCCTACCGGGGTATCACCCCGCGGTTGGCTCCACGGGGTGACGTGCCGTCACAGGCCGTCCTCCTACCTTCCTCTCGCCGCACAGGACGAAGGAAGACGAGGGGGGTGTCATGCGCCGCTGGAAGAACCGCGAGAAGAACCCCGGTGGAGCCGCGAGCCGCCGCGGCGCCGCGAGCGCCGGCCGCGCCGACAGCGCGGGTGGGGCAGACATCGCGGGTGGAGCAGACATTGCCGGTCGTGCCGGTCGTCTTGGCCGTGCGGGTGGTGCAGGCGATACCGGCGGCGTCGGCGGTACCGGTCGTGCCGACCGTGCCGGCGACGGCGACGGTCGTACCGGCAGTGCCCGGCGTGCGAGTGGTGCCGCGAGCACCGGTCGCGGCGGCGGCAAGGGCAGCACCCGTCGCGGCGGCGGTACGAGCAGCTCCGGTGTGTACCGGCGCCCGAACCGGCGGAGCCGCTGGAAGAGGACCCTCACGGCCCTCGCGCTCACGACCGCCGTCGTCGCGGGCACCACCGGCTGGGCCACCGGGAACGGGCAACGGCCCGTGACCGGTCCGCCGCCGGGCAGCCAGGCGTGGCGGGCCGACACCTCCCTGGGGCGGGCCCTGCCCGACCCCGCGAGCGCGACGCCCCGTGACGTCGCCGCCTTCTTCCGCACGCTCACCCCGGCCCAGCAGCGGGACCTCGCACACCGGCACCCCTCCGTCGTCGGCAACCTCGACGGCGCCCCGGTCGCCCTCCGTTACGAGGCGAACGCGACCGTCCTGCGGCGCGACGCCCGGTTCGCGCACCTCGCCGGGCGGCAGGTCCTCGCGTTCGACCCGCGCGGCCGAGGCCAGGTCGCCGAGGTGTACGGGGACCTGACGCGCAGCCGCCGGGTCGCCGTCGTCGTACCGGGGTCGGACATCGACGCCGGTACGTACGACCGCCCCACCGACCCCTACGGCACGCCCGCCGGAATGGCGAGGCAGCTGCGGACCGCCGCCCCCGGCACCGCCGTCATCGCGTGGGCCGGGTACACCACGCCCGTCGGGGTGGGCCTCGACGCCGCCACGGGCGGACTCGCCGAGGCCGGTGCCGCACGGCTGACCCGTCTCACCGACGGGCTCGCCGCCCTCGGAGCCCCGGCGCCCGCCGTGTTCTGCCACAGCTACGGCTCCGTCGTCTGCGGCCTGGCCGCCCCACGGCTGCGGGCCCGGGACCTCGTGGTCCTCGGGTCCCCCGGCATGCACGCCGGCACCGTCGCCGAGCTGGGCACCGGCGCCCGCGTATGGGCCGCCAAGGACCCCTCCGACTGGATCTCCAAGGTGCCGAACGTCCGGTTCCTCGGCCTCGGCCACGGCGCCGACCCGGCCTCCCCCGAGTTCGGCGCCCGCCCGGTACCCGCCACCGACGCCCAGGGCCACACCGGCTACTTCGCGCCGGGCACCGAGTCCCTCCGTACCTTCGCCGCCATCGCCCGGGGAGAAGCCCGATGAAGACACTCGCCCGGAAGATCGAAGCCCGGACCCCCGCCCACCGCGACCGCGCCATCGACGGACTGCGCGCCCTCGCGCTGCTCGCCGTCCCCACCGGCCACTGGCTCCTCGGTGGTTTCACGCTCGACGCCGACGGGGCGATCCACAACGCCAGCCCGCTCACCGCGTTCGGGTTCTTCGCACCCGTCAGCTGGGTGCTGCAGATGCTGGGGATCTTCTTCCTGGTCGGCGGGTACGCGTCCGTCCTCTCGTACGACAGGCGCGAGGGCTCCACCCGCGCGTGGCTCAAGGGGCGCGTCGCCCGGCTCGGCCGTCCGGTCCTCGGCGTCACCGCCGTCTGGGCCGTCCTGATTCCCGTGCTGGATGCCCTGGGCGTCCCGGACGACACCCTGCGCACCGGATCGACGCTGGTCGTCCAGCCCCTGTGGTTCGCCGGCGTGTACCTGGTCGTCACCGCCCTGACCCCGTACTGCGTACGTGCCGCCCACCGGCTCGGCGCGTGGGCCGCCGCCCCGCTCGTGGCGTCCGTCGCCGTGGTGGACTTCCTCCGCTACGGCCCGTACGCCGACGCCGTACCGTCCTGGCTGGGCGTGCTGAACATCCTCCCGGGGTGGCTCTTCGCCTACCAACTGGGCGTCTCCTGGGGCGGGAAGCGGCTCGGCGGGCGTCAGGCACGGGCGCTGCTGATCGGTGGCGCGGTGCTGTTCGCGGTGCTGCTGCTCGTCTTTCACTACCCCGCCTCGATGGTCGGCGTGCCGGGGGAGGCCCGGACCAACTCCCACCCGCCGTCACTGCTGGTCCTGGCGCTCGCCGCCGCGCAGAGCGGCGCCGCGATCCTGCTGCGCGACCGGCTGGGCCGACTGCTGCGGCGCCCCGCGCTGTGGGCGCCGGTGGTCGTCGTCAACCTGTCGGCCATGACGATCCTGTGCTGGCACCAGACGGCGATGCTGGCCGCCGCCGTCCCCGCGTCGTTCCTCGGACCGGTCACCGGGCTGACGACCGCGCCCGACACCCTCGGCTGGATCCTGGCCAGGCTGGCGTGGATGCCGCTGTTCGCGGGGCTGTTGATGCTGATCGGGCGGTACGCGCGTGGCTTCGAGACCCCGTGGACGCACGCCACCGCCGTCCGCCGCTCGGTGGCCGGGCTGCTTGCGGCGGGCTTCGCGGTGTACGCGCTGGGCTAGGCGTGTCGGCGGAAGCGGAGGCGGGGTGAGCGGAGCGAACGTAACCGCCGCCCGCCCCGCGCCCCCGCGTGCCCGGCGCCCCGCATACCCGGCGCCCCGCCCGCCCGCCGCCCCGCGCGCCCGGGCCGCGGGTGTGGCCCGTCCGTACGGGGCGGGCCGGGGCCTACGCCTCCCGGGCGGCGGAGGTGAACGTCATGTCCGGGTAGCGGTCGCCGGCCACCTGGGCGGCGACCGGCTCCAGCCGGGCCAGCTCGTCCTCGGTGAGGGTGATCCGGGTGGCGGCGGCGTTCTCCAGGAGGCGGGCGCGCTTGCGGGTGCCGGGGATGGGCACGACGGTCAGGCCGTGCACGTCCGCCCGCTGCTGCACCCAGGCGAGCGCGACCTGGGCGGCGGTCACCCCGTGGGCCTCGGCGATCCGCCGGACGGGCTCCAGCAGCGCGGCGTTGCGGCGGGCGTTGTCACCCGTGAAGCGGGGCTGGTGCTTGCGGAAGTCCGAGCCGGACAGGTCCGCCGCCGCGTCCGTGAACGCCCCGGTGAGGAACCCGCGGCCGAGCGGCGAGTACGGCACGAACGCCACACCCAGCTCGGCCGCGGCGCCCACCGCGCTGCGCTCCACGTCGCGGGAGAACAGCGACCACTCCGACTGGAGGGCCGCGATCGGGTGCACGGCGTGCGCCTCGCGCAGTTCGGCTCCGGTCACCTCGCTCAGCCCCAGGTGCTTGACCAGTCCGCGCTCGACCAGCTCGGCCATGGCGCCGACGGACTCGGCGAGCGGCACGGCCGGGTCGCGGCGGTGCATGTAGTACAGGTCGATGACGTCGACGCCCAGGCGGCGGAGGCTGCCCTCGACGGCGGACCTGATGTAGGCGGGGTCGTTGCGCACGCCCCGGTAGCGGGGGTCGTCGGTGCGTTCGATGGCGAACTTCGTCGCCAGGGTGATCTCGTCGCGGTGCTCGGCGACGAACGGCGCGAGGAACTCCTCGTTGGCGCCGCGTCCGTAGATGTCGGCGGTGTCGATCAGCGTGACGCCGGCCTCCAGCGCGGCGTCCAGGGTGTCGCGGGCCGCGGCCTCGTCGGTGTCGCCGTAGAACTCGCTGATGCCCATGGCGCCGAAGCCCTGGACGCCCACCAGCGGGCCGGCCGTGCCGAGGCGTACGGTCGCGATCTTCTCCGTGCTCATGTGGTCCTCTCCGGGGCCCGTCGGACGCCCGCGTAGAAGTCGATCTTGTGGTCGAGTACGGCGAGCGTGTCCTGGAGCTCCGCGATCCGGGACCGCACGTCCCGCCGGGTGGCCTCCAGCAGTTCCTGCCGTGCCTCGAAGGTGTGCTCTCCCTCGCGTACCAGCTCGGCGTAGCGCACCATGTCCGCCACGGGCATCCCGGTCAGCCGCAGCTTGCCCACGAAGCCGAGCCAGTCCAGGTCCCGGTTGGTGAACCGGCGCTGGCCGGTGTGGGACCGGTCGACGTGCGGCATCAACCCGATCCGCTCGTACCAGCGCAGTGTGTGCGCGGTGAGTCCGGTCCAGGCCGACACCTCGCTGATCGTGTAACGGTCCTGCCCGTCGGGGCGCGGGTGGGGCGGCGGCGCGGACGCACAGGCGGCGAGGCGCTCGGTCGGTGCGGGAGTGCTCTCGATCACCGTCATGGCCTCCACGCTAGGACCTTGGAGTGCACTCCAGGCAAGCCCGGCCCGGACAGGCTCCGGCGGGGCACGGGGATACGCTCATACGCATGCGAAGCGTGGCGATGATCGAGAAATGGCCGGTGGAGACCGCGGCGGCGGCCGTGGTGCGCGGGGACGGCACCGTCGCCGGGGCGCACGGCCCCACGGACCGGCGGTTCCCACTGGCGTCGGTGACCAAGCCGCTCGCCGCGTACGCCGTGCTCGTGGCGTACGAGGAAGGGGCGGTCGAGCTCGACGAGCCCGCCGGGCCCGAGGGGTCGACGGTGCGGCACCTGCTCGCCCACACGTCCGGGCTGGCCTTCGACGAGCACCGGGTCATGGCGGCGCCGGGTACGCGGCGGATCTACTCCAACGCCGGGTTCGAGGCGCTCGGCGACCACGTCGCGAAGGCCACGGACATCCCCTTCCCGGAGTACCTGCGCCAGGCGGTGCTGGAGCCGCTGGGCATGAAGGACACGACGCTGGACGGTTCACCCGCGAAGGACGGCGTGTCGACGGTCGACGACCTGGTGCGGTTCGCCGCCGAGGTGCAGGCACCACGGCTGCTGGACCCGCGCACGGTGCTGGAGGCCATGTCGGTGGTCCATCCGGGGCTGACCGGGATCCTGCCCGGGTACGGGCACCAACGGCCCAACGACTGGGGGCTCGGCTTCGAGATCCGTGACGGCAAGTCGCCGCACTGGACGGGCTCTTCGTCCTCCCCCCGCACGTTCGGCCACTTCGGCCAGTCGGGCACGTTCCTGTGGATCGACCCCGACGCCGGACGGGCGGGCGGGAGCGGCACAGGCGCGGCGTGCGTGGCGCTGACCGACCGGGCCTTCGGGCCGTGGGCGATCGAGGCGTGGCCGCCCTTCACGGACGCGGTGCTGGCGGAGCTCACGGCGACCCGCTGACCGCCCGGCCGCCGGCACCGGCGCGGTGGCGGGCGACCGCGACGACGACACGCCCGAGCCGGGTGTCGCGTCGGCCTCCTCGCACGCCCGGTGACGCCCGGCTCCGGCCCGCCGCGCCCGGAGGGCGGTCACCGCCGCTGTTCCCGCCGCCGTCCCGGACGAGGGCGCCGACGGAGCCGGCCGGGAACGTATACCTGTTGCCGCCGTTACAGAATTACGGGGATTTCCCGGCGACTTTTTCTGCTCCGCCGAGCCGGGCCGTAAAACGTACCGCCCGGGCACGCTCGCAGCGTGCTACGGTGTTGTCAGTTGCAGTTGTGGTTCCCAGTGACTTCGTGTTCATTTTCCGGTGTTTTCCGGAGGGGAAATCATCCCAGCGACTCCGGAGTCGCAAGGTGCGTGCTCCGGGCACTGCCCCAAAGGGAGATCAAATATGGCATCTGGCACCGTGAAGTGGTTCAACGCGGAAAAGGGCTTCGGCTTCATCGAGCAGGACGGCGGCGGCGCTGACGTGTTCGCCCACTACTCGAACATCGCCGCCTCCGGCTTCCGCGAGCTTCAGGAAGGCCAGAAGGTGAACTTCGACGTCACGCAGGGCCAGAAGGGCCCGCAGGCCGAGAACATCGTTCCCGCCTGACGCTGACGCGTACGACGCGTGCCGGGGCCCGCACCATGGGTGCGGGCCCCGGCTCGTCGGCTTTTCCTCCCGTCGGACACGACGGTTTCGCGCCCGAATACTGATCGCCGCTTCTTCCGGCTCGTATTCCCGGCGTTTCCCCGGACGAAGCGGTGACGCCCATGGCGCCCGCAAGAGTGTCGTCCGAGTGTCGTCTTTTTTCTCGGTCCGTTCTTGCGATTCCTCGTGCGGCCCCGCCGCCGGGAGGAATTCCTCGATACGTGCCGCATCGAGGAAGGTTCCGCATGAACCGCACCGCTCGCACGAACGACAGCTCCTACCGCTCCCGCACGAACGCCACCGCCGGTTCCGGCCGTGGCAGCCGTGGCCGCCCGCAAGGGCCGGCCCGACCGGCGTCCGCCGGACGGCCGGGCGGCGGCCACGGGCGCCGACCCGCGCCGCTGCGGGGCGAGTTCGCCCTGCCGGTGGGCAGCACCCCGGCCCTGCCTCCCGTCGAGAGGTTCGACGACCTCGGCCTCCCCGCCGCTCTGCTCGCGGCGCTCCAGTCGGCGGGCATGAGCGTCCCCTTCCCCATCCAGGCGGCGACCCTGCCGAACTCGCTGGCCGGCCGGGACGTCCTGGGACGCGGACGCACGGGCTCGGGCAAGACGCTCGCCTTCGGACTCGCCATGCTCGCCCGTACCGCCGGGCAGAGGGCCGAGCCGCGGCAGCCCCTGGCGCTGGTGCTCGTACCCACCCGGGAGCTGGCCCAGCAGGTGACCGACGCCCTCACCCCCTACGCCCGGTCGCTGCATCTGCGACTCACCACGGTGGTCGGCGGGATGTCGCTCGGCAGGCAGGCGGGCGCGCTGCGCGGCGGAAGCGAGGTCGTCGTCGCGACGCCCGGCCGGCTCAAGGACCTCGTCGACCGGGGCGACTGCAAGCTGGACCGGGTCGCCATCACCGTGCTGGACGAGGCCGACCAGATGACCGACATGGGCTTCATGCCCCAGGTGACCCACCTGCTCGACCAGGTGCGGCGCGACGGGCAGCGTCTGCTCTTCTCGGCCACCCTGGACCGGAACGTCGACCTCCTGGTCCGCCGTTACCTCACCGACCCGGTCGTCCACTCCGTCGATCCCTCCGCGGGCGCGGTCACGACGATGGAGCACCACGTGCTGCACGTGCAGGGCGCCGACAAGCACGCCACCACCACGGAGATCGCCGCCCGCGAGGGCCGCGTGATCATGTTCCTGGACACCAAGCACGCGGTGGACCGGCTGACCAAGGACCTCCTCGCCGTCGGCGTACGCGCCTCCGCCCTGCACGGCGGAAAGTCCCAGCCGCAGCGCACCCGCACCCTCGACCGGTTCAAGAGCGGTCACGTCACGGTCCTGGTGGCCACCAACGTCGCCGCCCGCGGCATCCACGTCGACGACCTCGACCTGGTCGTCAACGTCGACCCGCCCACGGACCACAAGGACTACCTGCACCGAGGCGGACGCACCGCCCGCGCCGGCGAGTCCGGCACCGTCGTCACCCTGGTGCTGCCCGGCCAACGACGCGGCATGGAGCGGCTGATGGCCGACGCCGGTATCACCGCCCGGGTGACCCGGGTCCGCTCCGGCGAGGCCGAACTGAACCGCATCACCGGCGCCCAGGCCCCCTCCGGCGTGCCCGTCACCATCACCGCCCCCGCCTCAGAGCGGGCCAAGGGCTCCGGCGCCTCCACCCGCGGCCGGCGCCGCCGCCCTTCCCGCTGGGGTCGCGGCGCCTCTTCCGCCTCCGCCGCGTAGCCGGTCCCGCTCGTCGCCCAGGCCCGACCGCACGATCCGACGCCCGAAGAGGAGAAGCCCTTGACGCAGGTGCAGACACGGCTGCTGGAAGCCCCCGGCACGGGCCTGACCGCCCGTGACGCCATGGAGGCGCCCGGACCGCAGGTCGACGACCACATGACGGTCGACGTGGCCATGTCCGTACTCATCAGCGCCCGCGTCGAGCACCTGCTCCTCCAGGACGACGCCGGCCGGTGCTCCGGCCTGGTGACGCGGGCGCAGCTCGCCGCCCACCGGGACAGCTCCTGGTACAGCGACCGCGTACGGCTGCGTGACATCCCCCTCGACCGGGGGCCGTTCACCTGCTCCGCGGCGCGTCTGGGTGACGCCGAGGCGGCCATGCGGGGCCGGACGCTGGACGTCTCCCCGGTGGTCGACGAGCACGGCTACAGCCTGGGCATCCTGTCCCTCTTCCCCTGACCCCCCACTCCCCTCACCCTCTCCGAGGTCCCATGCGCTGCGTCATCGCCCACTTCCCGTTCGACCTGTTCTCGAGTGACGTCCGGGAGGCGATGAAGGGCATCAAACCCGAGGCCGTCTCGGGACCGTCCGTGACCATCGGGCGCCGTACCTACCCCGTCAAGCAGGTCGGGGAAGTGATCACCAAGCAGGACCGCCGTGACTTCACCTCCGCTGAGGTGACCAGGGCGCTGACCCGGCTCGGCTTCACCTGCCACGACACCACGGCCGCGCCCGCGCCCGCTCCCACCCCGCTGCAGACGGCCGCGGCGCTCCTGGGCGGCGGAGCACTCCGATGACCTCAGGGATCCACCGGACCGCCCCGGGTTCTAGAATCAACGCCCATGTCGAACCCTGATGAACTGCTCGTTGACATCGCCGCCACGGTGGAGTCGGAGCAAACCACTCAGATGTCCCTCACCGTCGTGGTCCACGGAGCCGTGATCACCGGCCGGCTGGCGCCCGAGACGGTCTGGCGACAGCGGGTGGCCGAGGTACTGAGGGACTCGGACCGGCTCGGCCCGTTCGCCGGGACCTTCGCGCCACCCGGTGACACCGGGTCGCGGTCGGCCGGGACGCCCACCCATCTGCACTTCCACGTCGCCAGGATCCTCCAGGGCCAGGTGGGCATCCCCGAGACGGGCGGGATGTACCGGATCGCCATCAAGGACGTGAGCGCCTGGACGGTGGGGGACTTCAGCTACTCCGACCAGTGACCGCCGCGCGGTGCGCCGTCAACGGCGGCGCACCGCGCGACGCACCGGCGCACCCCCACTTCCGCGCGCCTCGGCGGCCGGGGCGCGCGGCGCCGTGTCCGGCCGGCCGGGCGTCGCGGCCGGCGGCGGAATCAGCCGGTCATCTCCCACACCAGCACCTCGGCCGGACCGAGCGCCACCAGCTCCAGCCCCTTCGCGCCGGTGATCCGGACCGCGTCCCCCGGGCCCAGTGTGTCGTCGCCGAGCCGCGCCGAGCCCCGCACGACGTGGACGTACACGAAGGCGGCGTCCGGGACGGCGACCCGCTCGCCGGGGGCCCCGGGACGTCGTACGCGGAACGTGGCGCCCGCGGCCGGGAGGGCG
The DNA here is from genome assembly GCF_039532985.1 of Streptomyces gobitricini. Lineage (NCBI taxonomy): Bacteria > Bacillati > Actinomycetota > Actinomycetes > Kitasatosporales > Streptomycetaceae > Streptomyces > Streptomyces gobitricini. The sequence continues at coordinate 133,872 of NZ_BAAASR010000002.1, forward strand.
TACGGGGTCGCGTCCGCGAGGCCCCGCACCACCTCGTACGCCGGGTCGCCGCCGGGCTCCTTCGGGGCGAGCCACATCTGCACGAAGACCAGCGGAGCGTCGCCGTCGTTGCGCTCCTCGTGCCGGACCCCGGCCGCGGCGCTGAGGTGTTGTATGTCACCGGGCCCGATGCGCGAGGTGTGCCCGGCCGAGTCGCGGTGGGTGAGCTCCCCCTCGACGACCCAGGTGACGATCTCGGTGTGGCTGTGGGGGTGTTCGTCGAACCCGGAGCCGGGTGCGAGCCGCTCCTCGTTGCAGGCCAGCATGGCGCCGAAACGGAGGTTGTCGGGGTCGTAGAAGCGCCCGAACGAGAAGGCGTGCAGGGTCTCTATGCCGGTCGTCGCCCCGCCACCGCGGTAGCGCTCACCGGCCCGCCGCACGGACCACACGGGACCGCCCGGACCGGGCCGCGCGGCGTCCGCCGCGGCGTCTGGATGCCATGAACTCACCGGACCACCGTAGACCCGGCGCCGCACCGCCCCGCCCGGATAAGGCAGTCTTGTCCCGTGCCTGAACCCGCAGCGAACGACGCCCACTCCCATGCCGCCACCCTGAAGCGCCTGGAGCAGTCCTCCGGGCGGCTCGCGGCGAGCGCCATTGCCCGCATGGACGAGACGCTGCCCTGGTACCGGGCGATGCCCCCGGAGAACCGGTCGTGGATCGGTCTGGTCGCCCAGGCCGGTATCGCCGCGTTCACCGAGTGGTTCCGGCGTCCGGAGACCCCGCAGGCCATCTCGACCGATGTCTTCGGCACCGCTCCGCGCGAGCTGACGCGCGCCATCACGCTGCGCCAGACCGTGGAGATGGTGCGGACGACGATCGAGGTCATGGAGTCGGCGATCGAGGAGGTCGCCGCCCCGGGCGACGAGTCGGTGCTGCGCGAGGCGCTGCTGGTGTACGCCCGGGAGATCGCGTTCGCGACGGCCCAGGTGTACGCGCAGGCCGCCGAGGCGCGCGGCGCGTGGGACGCCCGGCTGGAGTCCCTGGTGGTGAACGCGGTGCTGTCCGGCGAGGCCGACGAGGGCGCCGTCTCGCGGGCGGCCGCGCTCGGCTGGAATTCGCCGGAGCACGTGTGCGTGATCCTGGGTACGGCTCCGGACGGCGACAGCGAGCTGACCGTGGAGGCGATAAGGCGGGCGGCCCGGCACGCCAAGCTCCAGGTCCTCACCGGGGTGCTCGGCGACCGGCTGGTCGTCATCGCGGGCGGCAGCGACAATCCGCTCCAGGTCGCCAAGGCGCTGATCGGCCCGTACGCCGCCGGGCCGGTCGTGGCGGGGCCGGTCGTGCCGGACCTGCTGGCGGCCACCCGGTCCGCGCAGGCGGCAGCGGCCGGCCTGAAGGCGTGTTCCGCCTGGCAGGACGCGCCGCGGCCGGTGCTGGCGGACGATCTCCTGCCGGAGCGCGCGATGGCCGGTGACCCGTCGGCGCGCGTGCAGTTGGTGGAGGAGATCTACAGACCGCTGGAGGAGGCGGGCTCGGCGCTCCTGGAGACCTTGAGCGTGTATCTGGAGCAGGCGAGCAGTCTGGAGGGCGCGGCCCGGATGCTGTTCGTGCACCCCAACACCGTGCGCTACCGGCTCCGACGTGTGACCGACGTCACCGGATGGTCACCGTCCGATGTACGGTCCGCGTTCACGCTGCGGATCGCCCTGATTCTGGGGCGTCTGGTCGACGGGGATCCCCAGTCCTAGACTTTTGTCGAACGTCCACAATTACCCTGACGGTTCTTCGTCCCTGTCCTCACGGGCGGTGGGAGCCGTCCACAAGAGAGAGTGTGAGGGTGCTCGTACTCGTCGCTCCCGGCCAAGGCGCTCAGACGCCCGGCTTCCTGACTCCCTGGCTCGACCTCCCCGGCGCCTCCGACCGCGTCGCCGCGTGGTCCGACGCCATCGGGCTCGACCTGGTCCACTACGGCACGAAGGCCGACGCGGACGCGATCCGGGACACGTCGGTGGCCCAGCCGCTGCTCGTCGCCGCCGGCCTGCTGTCCGCCGCCGCGCTCGGCAGCGAGTCGTTCTCCGCCGGCGCGGCGGGCACCCCGGGTGCCGTCGCCGGTCACAGCGTCGGCGAGATCACGGCGGCCGCGTTCGCCGGTGTCCTCGACGAGACGGCCGCGCTCGGCTTCGTACGGACCCGTGGGCTGGCGATGGCCGAGGCCGCCGCCGTCACCGAGACCGGCATGTCGGCGCTGCTCGGCGGCGAGCCGGAGGTCACCGTCCCGCACCTGGAGAAGCTCGGTCTGACCCCGGCGAACGTGAACGGCGCCGGCCAGATCGTCGCCGCCGGCACCATGGAGCAGCTCGCGGCGCTGGAGGCGGACCCGCCCGAGGGCGTACGCCGCGTGGTGGCGCTCAAGGTCGCCGGAGCGTTCCACACGCACCACATGGCGCCCGCTGTCGGGACGCTGCGGAAGGCCGCCGAGGGCCTGACGGTCGCCGACCCCACCGTGACGTACGTCTCGAACAAGGACGGGCAGACCGTCGCCACGGGCGCCGAGGTCGTCGCCCGCCTGGTGGGGCAGGTCGCCAACCCCGTCCGCTGGGACCTGTGCATGGAAACGTTCCAGCAGCTCGGCGCGACCGCTCTGGTCGAGGTGTGCCCCGGCGGCACGCTCACCGGTATCGCCAAGCGTGCCCTGAAGGGCGTCAGGACGGTCGCCCTGAAGACGCCGGACGACCTCGACGCGGCCCGTGCGCTCATCGCCGAGCACACGACGCCCGCCGTCTGACAAGGAGCCGTAGAGCATGGCGAAGATCAAGCCCAGTCAGGGCGCCCCGTACGCGCGCATCCTGGGTGTCGGCGGCTACCGGCCCACCCGTGTCGTGCCGAACGAGGTGATCCTCGAGACGATCGACTCGTCCGACGAGTGGATCCGCTCGCGCTCCGGCATCACCACCCGCCACTGGGCCTCCCCCGAGGAGACCGTGACCGCGATGTCGGTCGAGGCGGCCGGCAAGGCGATCGCCGACGCCGGGCTGACGCCCGAGCAGATCGGTGGCGTGATCGTCTCCACCGTCTCGCACTTCAAGCAGACCCCCGCCGTCGCCACCGAGATCGCGGACAAGATCGGCGCGAAGAAGCCGGCCGCGTTCGACATCTCGGCCGGCTGCGCCGGCTTCGGCTACGGCCTGACCCTCGCCAAGGGCATGGTGGTGGAGGGCTCGGCGGAGTACGTGCTGGTCATCGGCGTCGAGCGGCTCAGCGACCTGACCGACCTGGAGGACCGTGCGACGGCCTTCCTGTTCGGCGACGGCGCGGGCGCCGTCGTCGTCGGTCCGGCCAAGGAGCCGGCGATCGGCCCCACCGTGTGGGGCTCCGAGGGTGACAAGTCGGAGACCATCAAGCAGACCGTCGCCTGGACCGACTACCGGGACGGCACGGTCGACAAGTTCCCCGCCATCACGCAGGAGGGCCAGGCGGTGTTCCGCTGGGCCGTCTTCGAGATGGCGAAGGTCGCCCAGCAGGCCCTGGACGCCGCCGGCATCTCGGCGGCCGACCTGGACGTCTTCATCCCGCACCAGGCCAACATGCGGATCATCGACTCGATGGTGAAGACTCTGAAGCTGCCGGAGCACGTCACCGTGGCCCGCGACGTGGAGACGACCGGCAACACCTCGGCCGCCTCGATTCCGCTCGCGATGGAGCGGCTCCTGGCGACCGGTCAGGCGAAGAGCGGTGACACCGCGCTCGTCATCGGCTTCGGGGCGGGTCTCGTCTACGCCGCGACGGTCGTTACCCTCCCCTAGGCACCGTTCGGGGTTTCTCCGGACGATCAGCCGCAAAACCCTCTGAGAAACACCTCTGAGATACACACCGAAGGAGCGCCACATGGCCGCCACTCAGGAAGAGATCGTCGCCGGTCTCGCCGACATCGTGAACGAGATCGCCGGCATCCCGGTCGAGGACGTCCAGCTGGACAAGTCCTTCACCGACGACCTGGACGTCGACTCGCTCTCCATGGTCGAGGTCGTCGTCGCCGCCGAAGAGCGCTTCGACGTCAAGATCCCCGACGAGGACGTCAAGAACCTCAAGACGGTCGGCGACGCCGCCGAATACATCCTGAAGCACCAGGGCTGATCGGACCGCCACCCGGCGGTGGCGCCGCATTCCCCGCATACCTCATACACGTGGAGAAAGAATTCCTGTGAACTCGACCAATCGCACCGTGGTCGTCACCGGTATCGGCGCAACCACACCGCTGGGTGGCGACTCCGCCTCGACCTGGGAAGGTCTGCTCGCGGGACGCTCCGGCGTCAAGCCCCTCGAAGGTGACCGCTTCGCCGACATGCCCGTCCGTATCGCGGCCCCGGTCGCCGTCGACCCCGGCGAGGTGCTGCCGCGCCCGCTGGCGCGCAAGCTGGACCGCTCGGCGCAGTTCGCCGTGATCGCTGCCCGCGAGGCGTGGGCCGACGCGGGCTTCACCGCCCCGGCGGGCGAGGACGCGTCCATCGAGCCCGATCGGCTGGGCTCCGTCATCGCCTCCGGCATCGGTGGTGTGACGACCCTGCTCGACCAGTACGACGTGCTGAAGGAGAAGGGCGTACGCCGCGTCTCCCCGCACACCGTGCCGATGCTCATGCCCAACAGCCCCTCCGCGAACGTCGGCCTGGAGGTGAACGCCCGGGCGGGTGTCCACACCCCGGTCTCGGCGTGCGCGTCGGGCGCCGAGGCGATCGGCTACGCCATCGAGATGATCCGCACCGGCCGCGCCGACGTGGTCGTCGCGGGTGGCACCGAAGCGGCGATCCACCCGCTGCCGGTCGCCGCGTTCGCCAACATGATGGCGATGTCCAAGAACAACGACGAGCCCCAGAAGGCCTCGCGCCCCTACGACAAGGGCCGTGACGGCTTCGTCCTCGGTGAGGGCGCGGGTGTCGTCATCCTGGAGTCCGCCGAGCACGCCGCCGCGCGTGGCGCGAAGGTCTACTGCGAGGCGCTGGGCCAGGGCCTGTCGGCCGACAGCCACCACATCGCCCAGCCGGAGCCGACCGGGCGCGGTATCGCCGCCGCCCTGCAGAACCTGCTGGACGACACCGACCTGAAGCCGGCCGAGGTCGTGCACCTCAACGCGCACGCCACGTCCACCCCTCAGGGTGACGTCGCCGAGGTCAAGGCGCTGCGCAAGGTGCTGGGCGACGACCTGGACCACGTGGCGGTCTCGGCGACCAAGTCGATGACCGGCCACCTGCTGGGCGGCGCGGGCGGTATCGAGACCGTCGCCACGGTCCTGGCCCTCCACCACCGCACGGCCCCGCCGACGATCAACGTCGAGGACCTGGACGAGGAGGTCGACGCCGACATCGTGCGCGACACGCCGCGTCCGCTCCCCGAGGGCACGATCGCCGCGATCAACAACTCGTTCGGGTTCGGCGGCCACAACGTGGTACTGGCGTTCCGGACGGTCTGACCTGGCGGCCGGCGACCGTGGACACCCGTGTGGGCCCGCCCCTTTCGAGGGGCGGGCCCACACGCGTATCCGACCCCGGAGCGGGGCGGGCGGGCACCCGGCGCGGGTGACGGCGCGCGTCGACGGCACGCGAGGACCCGGCCCGGGGCGCCGCCTCCGCAGCGCCGTCTCCCGGGTCCCCGGCCCCTTGGACGCCCGGCGCGGGGCGGGCGCCCGGTACGGAGCTGGGCGGGCGCTCGGCGCGGCGTGGTGCGGGCGGGGTGGTACGAGCGGAGGCGGGCGCTCGGCGGACCTGGCGAGCCCGAGCCAGGGCGGGCGCCCGGCACGGCGCGGGTGCTCCGCGTGGCGCGGGCGCTCGGCTGGTAGGGGCCGGGCGGTCAGGGGGTCAGACGACCTGGTGGAGCCAGCGGACCGGGGCGCCTTCCCCGGCGTAGCGGAAGGGTTCGAGTTCGTCGTCCCAGGGCTTGCCCAGGAGCCTGGCGATCTCCGCCTCCAGCTCGGTCTCGCCCTGGGCCGAGCGGACGAGCGCGGCGCGCAGACGGTCCTCGGGGATCAGGATGTCGCCGTGGATGCCGGTGACCGCGTGGAAGATGCCCAGCTCGGGCGTGGCGCTGTAGCGCTCGCCCTCGGCGGTGGCGCAGGGCTCGGCGGTGACCTCGAAGCGGAGCATCTGCCAGCCGCGCAGCGCGGAGGCCAGCTTGGAGGCGGTGCCCGCTTCGCCCCGCCAGGAGAACTCCGCTCTCCAGGTGCCGGGGGAGGCCGGCTGCCGGATCCAGTCGAGTTGGACCCTCGCACCGAGCACTCCCGCCACCGCCCATTCGACGTGCGGGCACAGCGCGCGCGGTGCGGAGTGTACGTACAGGACTCCACGTGTCGTCACCGGGACCTCCAGTGTGGGACGAGGTTCGCCTTTCCCAGCGGCCTCAGTAAACAGCATCGGGAGTAAAACTCCGCAAAAGGGACAGCATGTGACGTGATGTAATTTACCGGAGCCGATTGGCGAAGGCGCCTGACGGTTCGACGGGGAAAAGCTACCGTGCGCCGGGGCGCTTGGGATGACGTACGGTCTGCCCGGGGGAGCTCGACACCAAGCTTTCACTCGCCAGGACGCCGACGAAAGGGCTACCGGATGCCCGACAGCCGACGAGGCCGTATACGAACGTCCGCCGCCTGGGCGCCCGCCGCCGCCCTGGTGGCGGGCGTCGGCGTGTCCGGGTGCGAGGCGGGACCGGGGCCCGGGCCGGGGGTGACGTCGCGCCCCTCCCCCTCGCCGAAACCCACCCCCGCGTGGGACCCGAGTCCCGCCTCGATCGCGGCCGTGGGTGACTCGATCACGCGCGGGTTCGACGCGTGCGGGATCCTGGTCGACTGCCCGGAGATGTCCTGGGCCACCGGGGGCGACGCGCGGGTCAACAGTCTCGCGCGGCGGCTCCTGGGCCCGTCGGCACTGCCCGCGCGCAGCTGGAACCTGGCCCGGTCCGGGGCGCGGGTGGCGGAGCTGCCGAGCCAGATGGCGAAGGCCGGGGCGAGGAAGCCGGGTCTGGTGACCGTGATGGTGGGGGCGAACGACGCCTGCCGGGACAGCACCGCCCTGATGACTCCGGTGGCGGACTTCCGCGCCTCGTTCGAGGAGGCGATGCGGGAGCTGCGCGAGGTGTCGCCGAAGAGTCAGGTGTACGTGTCGAGCGTGCCGGACCTGAAGCGGCTGTGGTCGACCGGGCGGGGCAGTGCGCTCGGCAAGCAGGTGTGGAAGCTGGGCGTCTGCGCGTCGATGCTCGGTGACGCCGACGACCTCGGCCCGGCCGCCGAGGAGCGGCGCGAGCAGGTGTACCGGCGCGTGGTGGCGTACAACGGGGTGCTCCGCGACGTGTGCGCGAAGGACCGGTTGTGCCTGTACGACGGCGGGGCGGTGTTCGACTACCGGTTCACCGGCGAGCAGTTGAGCCCCTGGGACTGGTTCCACCCGAGCGGGGACGGTCAGCAGCGGCTGGCGGAGATCGCGTACCGCAACGTCACGGCGCCGGTTCCGCCCGCGTAGGCTCGACGGGCATGAGCGTCGAGGAGTGCGGCCGGCTGGCCGACGGTACGGTCGTCCACCGCTGGGTCCTGGAACGGGGCGGCACGCGGGTGGGGGTTTTGACGTACGGCGGCATCGTGCAGTCGGTGGAGGTACCCGACCGGCACGGCAGCGTGGCGAACGTGGTGCTGGGGCACGGTTCGCCCGCCGGGTACGAGGACGATCCGGGGCCGTACTTCGGGGCACTGGTGGGGCGGTACGCCAACCGGATAGCGGGCGGGTCGTTCACGCTGGACGGCCGCACCCACCGGCTGGCGCGCAACGGCGGGCCGAACAGCCTGCACGGCGGTGAGCGCGGGTTCGACAAGCGGGTGTGGTGCGCCGGGCCGGTGGAGGGCGGGGTGCGGCTGTCGCGGGTGAGCCCGGACGGCGAGGAGGGCTTCCCCGGGCGGCTGGAGGTGTCCGCGACGTACACGCTCGACGCCTCGGGCGCGCTGCGGATCGCGTACGAGGCGGTGACTGACGCGCCGACGGTGGTGGCCCTGACGAACCACACGTACTGGAACCTCGGCGGCGCGCAGGAGATGCGGCTGGCGGCCGGGCACTTCACCCCGCTGGACGACACCGGGATCCCGACCGGTGAGATCGCGGCGGTGGCCGGCACCCGTCTCGACTTCCGGGCGTTCCGCCCGGTGGGCACGGGGCTGGACCACAACTTCGTCCTGGACCGCGACTCCGGCGGCCCGGCGGCCGAGCTGTACTCCCCGGGGACGGGGCGCCTGCTGACGGTCCGTACGACGGAGCCGGGTCTCCAGGTGTACGCCCCGGACCACCTGGACGGAGTCGCCCTGGAGACCCAGGCCTTCCCCGACTCCCCGAACCGGCCGCAGTTCCCCAGTACGGTGCTGCGGCCGGGCGAGGTGTACACGTCGGAGACCGTCTACGCGTTCGGGATCCGCTAGTCCGCGTCCCGGAACCGCTAGTCCGCGTCCCGGAACCGCTGGTCCGCGTCCGGCCGCTGGTCCGTGCCGCCGACCGACAGGGTGGCGCGCAGGCGGGTGTCGGTCACGGAACGGCCGGCCTGGATCTCGTACGTGCCCGGGACCGCCGTCCACGCGCCGGTCCGCCCGTCCCAGACCTCGAACGCCCTCCTCGGGAGCGGGATCTCGGCCTCGGCGCTCCCGCCGGGGTCGGCCTCGACACACGCGAACCCGGCCAGTCGGCGGATGGGGCGCTCCACCGGACCGTCCTCGGGCGTGACGTACAGCTGGACGACTTCCCGGCCGGGCCGGGAGCCGGTGTTGCGGACGCGGACCGTGGCGGTGTCCGGGGTCAGCTCCAGGGACTCGTACTCCCAGGTGGTGTAGCCGAGGCCGTGGCCGAAGGGGTACGCGGGGGTGGCGCCGGCCCGGTCCCAGGCGGGGTAGCCGATGAAGAGGCCCTCGGTGTAGTGGAGTTCGCCGTCCGTCGGGGTGACCTCGGTGACGGGTGCGTCGGCGAGGGCGGCCGGCCAGGTGGTGGGGAGGCGCCCGCCGGGCTCCTCGGTGCCGAGGAGGACGTCGGCGAGCGCGGCGCCGCCCTCCTGGCCGGGGAACCAGCTCAGCAGCACGGCCGCCACGTCGTCCCGCCAGGGCATCTCGACGGGTGAGCCGGCGTTGACGACCACGACGGTGTTCGGGTTGGCGGCGGCGACGGCGCGCACCAGGTCGTCCTGGCGGCCGGGCAGCTTGAGGTCGGCGCGGTCGAAGCCCTCGGACTCGACGCGTTCGGTGGTGGCGACCACGACGATCGCGGTGTCGGCGGCGCGGGCGGCCTCGGCGGCCTCGGTGATCAGCGCCTCGGGGTCGCGGCGCGGCCCGAGGTGGGCGAGGGAGAACAGCACGCCCGGCAGCGGCGCCGCGTGCTCCTGGCCCAGGGGGTGGAGCAGCGACACCTCGACGGGGACGCCCTCGGTGAGGACGGCCCTGCCGCGTTCCAGCGGGGCGCCGAAGAACGCCTCGAACGGGTCGGCCTCGTCGCCCATGTCCTGGACGCCCTCGTAGAGGGTCTCGCCCGCGACGGTGAGGGTGAAGGCGCCGAGGCCCCGCGTGCCGAAGGTGTGCTCGCCGCTCTCGCGGGGCGTGAAGGTGCCGGTGACCTCGACGCTGTGCAGGGCCTCGTGGCTGACGCCCTCGGGCAGGTCGTCGCCGATCCACTGGACCTGGCCGCTGGGCAGCGACGCTTCGCCGAGGACGTTCCCGTCCGCGTCGCGGCAGACGGCGCGCAGCGCGAAACCCGGTCCGGCGGGGGCGGGTTCGTCGCTGGGGTCGGCGCCGGTCGCGTACGTCAGGGCGCCGGCGGGGAGCGCGGCGGTGAGGCCGTCGAGCGGGGAGACGGTGTGGTCGGGGAAGACCTGGGCGGAGCCGCCCCCGAGGACGCGGGCGTCGCGGGCGGCGGCGCCGAGGAGGGCGACGGTGCGGCCCGGCGCGAGGGGCAGGGCGCCCTGGTTGCGTACGAGGACGAAGGAGCGGTGGGCGATCTCGCGGGCGAGGGCGTCGCCGTCGATGGGCGCCGGCGGCTCGGTGACGACCGGCTCCGCGCCGTCCAGGGCGCCGACGCGGGCGGCGAGGCGCAGCACGTTGCGTACGGCTCCGTCGACGAGGGTCTCGTCGACCTCGCCGGCGCGGACGGAGGTGGCGAGGGCCTCGCCGTACACGGTGCGGGGGCCGGGCATGGCGACGTCGAGGCCGCCTTCGATGGCGCGCCGGGTGTCGCGGGCGGCCATCCAGTCGGAGACGTTGATGCCGTCGAAGCCCCACTCGCCGCGCAGCACCTCGTTGACCAGGTGGTGGTGTTGGGTCATGGTCTCGCCGTTGACCTGGTTGTACGCGGTCATGATGCCCCAGGGGCGGGCGTTCTTGACGATCGCCTCGAAGGGGGCGAGGTAGAGCTCGCGGAGCGGGCGGGGTGCGACGACGTTGTTCACGGTGAAGCGGTCGGTCTCGGCGTCGTTGGCGACGAAATGCTTGACGGTGGTGCCGACGCCGCCGTCCTGGACGCCGAGGACGTAGCCGGTGCCGATCTCACCGGTGAGGTACGGGTCCTCGCTGTACGCCTCGAAGTGCCGGCCGCCGAGGGGTGAGCGGTGCAGGTTGACGGTGGGGGCGAGGAGGACGTGGACGCCTTTGCGGCGGGCCTCCTGGGCGAGGAGGCGGCCGGCGCGGCGGGCGAGGGCCGGGTCCCAGGTGGCGGCGAGCGCGGTGGGGGACGGCAGGGCGACGGACGGGTCGTCCGCGGTCCAGCGGACGCCGCGTACGCCGATCGGGCCGTCGGACATGACCAGCGATTTCAGGCCGATCTCGGGGAGGGCGGGGAGGGACCACATGTCCTGGCCGGCCAGGAGGCGGGCCTTGGCGTCCAGGTCGAGCTTGCCGAGGGCCGCCTCGACGGCCTCCTCGCGCCGGATGCCGGTCGCGTCTGTCACTGTCGTACCTCCGTGTCGGCGTGCGTGGTACGCCCCATGGTGCGCCCATCACCTGTAGGGCAGTAGGTTTCGTTATATTTCCGTTACCAAAAGGATCGGGGTGCGAGGATGGCAGCGGCCAGGGCCAGGAGTGAGGAACGGCGCGCCGAGATCGTGCGCGCCGCCCTGGCGGTGATCGCGGAGCGCGGCTACCGGGGCGCGTCGCTCGGGGCGGTCGCCGAGCGGGTGGGCCTGACCCAGCAGGGGCTCCTGCACCACTTCCCCACCAAGGAGGCCCTGCTCGTCGCGGTCCTGGAGGAGCGCGACCAGTGGGACACCGGCGGGGGCGGCGGCCGTGGCGGCCGGCGGCTCGACCTGCTGGAGCCGCTCGTCGAGTACAACGCGATGCGGCCGGGCATCGTGCAGACCTTCTCGGCGCTGCTCGGCGAGAGCGTGACGGAGGGTCATCCGGCGCGGGAGTTCTTCACCCGCCGCTACAGCCAGGTGCGGGCCGAGATGGCGGACGTGCTGCGGGCGGAGTTCGGTGACCGGCTGCCCGGCGGGCTGACGCCGGAGGAGGCGGCGCCGCTGGTGACGGCCGTGATGGACGGGCTCCAGTACCAGTGGCTGCTGGATCCGGACGCGGTGGACATGCCGGCCGCCTTCCGGGGCTTTCTGCGGCTGTTGGGGGCGCGGTAGCGTTCCGGCACCCTACGGAAGGACTGCCCCCTGTGTCCCGGATACGGTCGCGTACGACGCTGGTCGCCGCTCTCGCCGCGCTGGCGGTCCCTCTGGCTCCCGCCCACGCGGCGGAGCCCCCCACGGAGCCCACCGTCGAGGAGGCCCGCCTCGACCGGGCCGTGCCGCGGGAGATCCTCGCCCGCGGCGGATTCGACACGGTGGCACCCGAGTTCGCGGCCGCGCTGGACCGGGCGGGGTCGTACGCGGCGGCCGAGCGGGCGGTCGTACGGCACGGGTCGCGGCTCTGGCAGCGGGCGGTGGACCGGGTGCAGGGGCGGGGACCGGCGCGGGGCGACCTCGCCCGGGACGACGACCGGCCGCTGTACTGGGCGCGGCTGGCCATGAGCCGCGAACTGCGGTCCTGGACGCCCGGCTTCGCCCAGCGGGCGGGGGCGCGGGAGCGGCTGCTGGACCGGCTGGAGACGTCGTCGCGGGGTCAGGACGCGATCCGCTTCCCCGCCGGGAAGGGCGTCAAGCGGGTGCTGGTGACCGGGTTCGACCCGTTCACGCTCGACCGGGACGTGCGGATCAGCAACCCGTCGGGCGCGGCGGCGCTGGCGCTGGACGGGACGCTGATCCGGACGGCGGACGGCGCCCTCGCCCGGGTGGAGACGGCGGTGTTCCCGGTGCGCTGGGCGGACTTCGCGGACGGCGAGGTCGAGCGCACCCTGCGGCCGCACCTGCCGCGCCTGGACGCCTTCGCCACGGTGAGCCAGGGCCGCGTCGGCCGCTTCGACGTCGAGCGCTTCAACGGGGCCTGGCGCGGCGGGTTCGGCGACAACGAGAAGGTGTCCGAGACGGGCCTCGTGCCGGTCGCCGACCCGGCGTCGCAGCCGCAGTGGACGGCGACGACCCTGCCGTACGCGAAGATCGTGGCGGCGGACACCGGCCGGTTCCCGGTGTACGACAACACGGCGGTGACCGAGGTCCCGGCGGGCGGCTCGGTAGCCGTGGTCCGGCCGGCGGGCCCCACGCCGGGCTCGGCGGCCCGTGCGGGCGGCGGCGGGGACTACCTGTCCAACGAGATCGCGTACCGCGCCACGCTCCTGCGTGACCGGCTGGGTCTGCCGGACCTGCCCGGGGGGCACGTCCACACGCCGGTCCTCCGGTTCGGCGCGGGCGGCACCGGCGCGGTGACGGACCCGGAGTTCCTGCGCGACCGGGCGGACATCACGGCCCAGGTGAGGGCGATCGTCGCGGTGGCCGCCGCCGGGGGCTGACGTCAGCGGACGGCGGCCAGGACGTGGCTGTGGCCGTACTGCCAGACCACCCCGACGTGCTCGAACCCCGCCTCGCGCAGCAGGTCGAGGTGGCTGGAGACGGTCAGGTCGTTGCCCTCGCAGCGGGGGTGCCGGTGGCTCCCGCACTGGGTGAGGAAGCGCGCCAGCTCGGGATCGGAGGCGGCGCCCGACCACCAGGACTCCCAGTCGTGGTGGGTGAGGGTCGGGTGCCGTTCGGCGTGGCGGCGGCCGATGTCGGCGGCCAGCTCGGAGACCTTCGGGGAGTCCGGGCTGATGTGGTCGCCGTTGACGAGGACGCCGCCGGGGCGCAGCCGCTCCGCCAGGTCCCGGTAGACCCGGCCGAGTGTGCCGTGGTCCAGGTAGTGCAGGGCCGTCGTCGACACGGCGGCGTCCACCGGCCGGTCCAGCGCGAGAGCGTCGAGCCAGCCCGGTTCGCCGATCATGGCCTCGACGTGGCGGAGGGCGGAGCCGTAGTACGTGCTGCCCAGCTCCAGCAGGAGGGGGTCGCCGTCGACGGCGAGCACCTCCGCGTCCGGCAGGCGGTGCGCCAGCCGCGCCGCCAGACACCCCGGCCCGCTCCCGAGGTCGAGGACGAGCGGCGGCCCGGTCCGGCCGCGCGTCACATGCTCGACGACGTCCGCGATGACGGTGAAGCTCTCCTCACGGTCGACCGCGTACCGCTGTTGCTGGTCCTCCCAGCGCTCCACCCACCGCGCGGCCGTCACCGCGTTCACACCCATAGCCGCCCGTGTCCTCCGCACCTCGCGACCCGCTCCTGCTATTGAAAATCATTGCAGACTGGCGAGGGTGCTGAGCAGCCTTTCCATCTCTTCGGGGGCGTTGTGCACATGGAGGCTCACGCGTACGGAGTCGTCCCTCTTGCCCCGCCCGGCCTGGCAGTGGCCGTCGGACCGCACCATGAACCCGTGGCTGAAGAGGATGAACCCCAGGTCGTGGGCGTCGATCGCCCGGTGCCGGAAGGTCACCAGGCTCCGGCGCCGCTGCACCTGTGAGCCGGCCGCCAGGCTGGTGCGGCAGCCGAGCACCTCGTAGGTGTCCGCCATCCCGCTCAGCCCGTCGGTGAGGAGGGAGGTGAGCGCCACGGTCCAGCGCTCGATCCGGTCGGTCCCGGCCGCGTCCAGCCAGTCGAGCGCCGCCACCAGGGAGGCGATGCCGACGGTGTTCGGCGTACCCCGCCACCCGCCCGGCCGGAACTCCGGCCCGCGCCGCTGCCGCGCCCACACCACCCCCGTGCCCGGCAGGGCGAGCGCCTTGTGGCCGGAGAACACCACGAAGTCCACGTCCGGATCGCCCACGGCCACCGGCAGGTGCCCGACGCTCTGAGCGGCGTCCAGACAGATGGGGACCTCCGGGCCGACCACCTGGCGGACGCGGTGGACGTTCATGTCGGCGCCGTACACGTGGTGCACGTGCGTGGCCGCCACGAACCGGGTGCGCGGGCCGACGACCCGGGCGAGCTCCACCGGGTCGTAGTCACCGGACGCCTCCTGGTACGGCAGCTCCCGGACCCGGATGCCGACCCCCTGGCGGGCCAGCAGCTCCCGGGCCTCCAGCCAGGGCGACAGGTTCGCCTGGTGGTCCTGGTACGGGACGACGATCTCGTCCCCGTCGGTGAGGAGCGCGGGCAGCCAGTCCCGCGCGACCGTGCGCAGCCCCTCGGTCGTCCCGCTGGTGAAGTGCACCGACGAACGGTCCGGTTCCGGATCGCCCAGGAACCGCTTGACCCGCTCCCGGGCCTCCTCCACCAGCGCCGTCGTGGAGTTGGCCCAGGGATAGGAGCCACGGCCCGCGTTGGCGTTGGACGTGGTGAGGTAGTGGTGCGCGGCGTCCAGGACCGCCTGCGGCTTCTGCCCGGTGGCCGCGCTGTCGAGGTACACCAGGTCCGGGTGGCCCACCACGATCGGGAACTGGGCGCGCAGCGCCCGGTGCCACGGCCGCAGTTCCTCGATCTCCGCGCCGGAGCCGGCCACTCAGTCACGCACCAGCGGCGCGCCCGCGTCCCGCCAGGCCACGATGCCCCCGGCCAGGCTGCGCACGTCGGGGTGGCCCATACGGGTCAGCAGGGCGGCGTACCGGGCCGACTTCTCCCCCACCGGGCACGCCAGCAGCACCGGCCTGCGCCTGCCGAAGGGCAGACCGCCCCGCAGCAGTTCGTCGAAGAGCTCGTCCACGATGTTCACCGAGCCGTCGATGTGCAGCGCGGTGTACGCGAACGGGCCGCGCAGGTCGATCACGAGCGGGTTCTCCTCCGCTATCCATTTCTGCGCGTCGGCGACGTCGATGACAGTGGCCGTGCTCGCCTCCATGTCGGTCAGTGTGGCCACCGAGTTCTTCACCGGCGGGCGCCCCAGCAGCTCGGGGCGGCGCTGCCGTACGTATCCGAGGTAGCTCTCCACCCGGTCGCAGACGATGAAGACGGCCGTCCGGCGCTCCGCCGGCTCCCCGCCGGGGGCCCGCCCGCCGTCGAGGGCCGCCCGCTCCACGGCCCGGAGGTGGCGTACCGCCCCCTGGAAGGCCGCTCCGCCGGTCGGCCCGGCGAGCAGTCCGCAGCGGCGCAGGAGGGTCACCATGCCATCGATGGCGTCGTCGGCGCTCACGGTCTCAATCGTGTCGTACGTGGCCGGGTCGAACAGGCCGACCTGCTGCACCTCGTCGGCGTTGCGGATGCCGGGGATGAAGTCGGCCTTCTCCCCGACGAGTCCGACGACCCGCACCGCCGGGTCGAAGGCGCGCAGAGCCCGGGCGACGCCGGTGGACGATCCGGCGGTGCCGACGCAGGCGATGAACCAGTCCGGGGCGCGGCCGTCCAGGTCCGCGATGATCTCGGGACCGGTGCCGGAGGCGTGGGCGTCGGTGTTGCGGGGGTTGAAGTACTGGTCGGTGTGGAAGTGGGCGCTGCCCGGTTGGTTCAGCCGCTGGTGGAAGAGGGTCAGCGGATCGTCGGTGTCGGTCGGGTCGAGGCACTCGGACTGTCCGGGCAGCTCCTCGATCTCGGCCCCCAGCAGCAGCAGGAGGTCCTTGATCTCCGGGATGCGCATCCGGTTGGTGACGCTCTTGAACGGCAGTCCGTGCAGGCCCGCGATGAGGGCGAGGGCCTTGGCGGTGTTGCCGCTGGACAGTTCGACGACCGTCTCGCCGCGCTCCCCGGCGGCCGCCAGGCCCTCGCGGGCCATGTTCCACGCGGCCCGGTCCTTGAGGGAGCCGAACGGGTTGAGCATCTCCAGCTTGGCGTAGAGGTCGACGGTGCGCAGACCGTGGACTTCCGGGTCGATGCGCACCAGCGGGGTGTCGCCGATGGCGTCGGTGATGCGGTCGTACCTCATGTGCGCTGTCTCCCCGGTCGTGTGATCGGCCAGTACTGCTCGTCGAGGCACCAGTGCCAGGCTCCACCCTCCCGGTGTACGGCGACCTTGCGGGCGACGGGCTGGCGCTGGGCGTGGGTGGCGCCGAAGTCCATGCAGTAGCCGGCGGTGTTGGGGAAGGCGAGGAGGTCGCCGGGGCGGGGCAGCCGGGGCAGGTGGACGACGCGGCGGGTGATGAGGTCCGACTCCAGGCACAGGTTGCCCATGAGGTGGACGGCGGCGGGCCGCTCGCCCCCGGCGGCGGGGCCGCCGTCGCGGGGCAGGAGGACGGGGTCCATGAGCACGCCGTGGTCCTCCAGGCCGGTGTCACCCGCGTTCATCGCCAGGCGCACCAGGTGCTCGCCCGTCTCCGTCGCCCGCACGTCCAGCACCCTGCCGAGGGTGAGCCCGCACTGGTCGACGAGCGCCCTGCCGGGTTCGACGTACAGCTCGTGCAGGCCCTCCAGCAGCAGGGTGCCGAGCGGGCGCCCGCCGAGGCCCGGGGCGGGGCGCGACAGCAGCTCGTCGAGGTAGTCGGCGCCGGCGAGGGGGCGGTGGGCCGGGTAGAGGCCCAGGGCGCCCTTGAGGGTGCCGTTCTCCATCCGGAGGCCGTAGCCGTGTCCGTCCCAGGTCATGGGCGGGCGGCGGCCCATGACCGCCTGGGTGAGCGCGGTGGTGTAGCGGTCCCACTGCTCGGCGTGGGCCAGGTATGTGACGCCGAACCCGCCTCCGACGTCGACGGCGCGCGGGGAGAATCCGCGCGCCCGGGTCTCCTCCATCACCCACAGGCAGCCCTCGAGCGCCGCCGCCTTCTCGTCCAGGCTCGTGGTGTCGAGGTGGTAGCCGACGCCGATCGGCTCCACCGCGTCCCGGTGCCGGTCCACCGTGTCGAGCAGGTCCTTCACGGAGCCGGCGGGGGCGCCGAACCGGCTGCGGCGGGACAATACGGTGGTGCCGGACGTGCCGAAGCCGGACAGCCGCAGCACGACGCGCAGGCGGGGCAGCTCGTACGCGCGGACGAGCCGGGCCGCCTGCTCGACCTCCCCGGGCCCGTCGGCGTTGACGATGGCGCCCGCGCGGGCGGCCAGCCACAGGAACTCCGGGTCCTTGGGCCCGGTCGTCATGATCCGGTCACCCGTCCACCCGGACGCGAGAGCGTGCTGCAGCTCGCCGAGGGAGGCGGCGTCGAGGCCGGCGTCCGTCGTGACGAGCCGCCGCACCAGCGCGCTGGACCGGTTGGCCTTGTGGGCGTAGAAGATCCGGCCGGTGAGCCGGTGGCGGCGGAAGACGGAGCGGAAACGCTCCACGTTCTCCTCGATCTGGCCCGGCAGCACGATGTTCAGGGGCGAACCCAGCGCGTCCACCAGCTCGTGGAGGAGCGGGCCGCCCTCCCCCAGGAGGTCCGCCGGCCCCTGTTCCAGGCGTGGTTCCAGGTACAACGGCTCTTCGGCCGTGCTCGCTGTGCTCGTCCCAGCCGTGCTCATCCCAGCTGTTCCTCCCGCGAGGAATACCGACCGGCCCGTCACCGTCCCGCTCTTTATGCCCAACTTTCCCGGGCGGGATGGCGCTGCGGAACGAGACGGCCGGATCTAGCCGTTGCGGGACGTCACGTCACACCCAGGGTGATCCCCAGCCCCGCCAGTGTGGCGCCGATGACACGGTTGACGGCTTTCTGCGCCCGCAACATGGCGGTACGCAGCCGGGAGTGGGAGAAGAAGAGGGCCACCAGGCCGAACCAGGCGAGATGGGCGAAGGAGATGAACAGGCCATAGGCGCCCTGCTGCCAGCGGGGCGTGTCCGGGCCGACGACCTGGGTGAAGGTGGAGACCACGAACAAGGTGGTCTTCGGGTTGAGCACGTTCGTCAGGAAACCGGTGCGCAGCGCGCCCCACCGGGACAGGGCCTGCTTCGGCTCCAGGTCGACCGTCACGTCGGTGCGGGCGAAGAACGTCCGCAGGCCGATCCAGACCAGGTAGGCGGCGCCGACCAGCTTGATCGCGGTGAACAGCGCGGTGTTGGCGGCGATCAGCAGGCCCACGCCCAGCATCGTGTACGTGACGTGGACGAGGACGCCCGCCGCGACGCCCACCGCGGAGAAGAGGCCGGTCGTGCGGCCATGGAGGCAGCTGTTGCGTACGACCATCGCGAAGTCGGCGCCCGGGCTGACGACCGCGAGGACCGTGATGACCGCGACGGCGAGCAGCTCAGGCACGCCACTCCTTCGTCGCCGCGCCGCCCGCGTCCGGCTGGGCCTGGGCCTGGGCATGCGCCTGCCGGGTCTCGTGCGCCTCGCCCGCCTCCAGGTCGCGGACCATCAGCGTCGCGCCCGCGACGGCGCCCGGCATCAGGAACACCGCGACGAACGGCACCAGGAAGGCGAGGGTCAGCGGAACGCCGAAGCCCAGGGTGAGCATGCGGCGGCCGCGCAGCATGGCGAGACGCTCCTTGAGTTCGACGCCGCGCCGCTGGAGCGCCACCGCAGTGAGCTCCTCCGCCAGGAAGAAGCCGGAGACGCAGAAGCCGATCACCGGCACGACGGTCTGGCCGACGACGGGGATGAACCCGAGGGCGAACAGGAGGATCCCGTAGCACGCGACCCGCGCGAGGACGCGCAGGCTGTCGCGGGCGGAGATCCACAGTTCGCGCCAGAGCGGCAGCTCCGAGCCGGGCACCTCGCCGCCCTCGGTACGGTCGACGTCCTCGGAGAGCGACTCGTAGAAGGGCTGCCCCACGAGGAGCGTCACGGCCGTGAAGGTGATGACGGCCAGGAACAGCCCGAAGGCGAAGAGCAGCGCGGTCAGGAAGCCGCGGAAGACCCCCTGCCAGGGCGAGGACCAGTCGTCCGCGAAGGGCGTCGCCCACGCGGTCAGGTCGTCGGCGCCGTAGGCCAGGCCGACCAGCGCGGCCGCGTACAGCACCAGGGTGACCAGGCCGGGCAACAGCCCGAAACCGAACCAACGCCGGTGCCGGCCCACCCAGCGCTGTCCCTTCATCAAGTAGCCGAAACCCACCCCGAGATCACGCATGGGCTCACCCTATCGGGACGGGGGCCGGGGACGGGCGGAGGGCCGCACCCGGGTGGGTGCGGCCCTCCGGCACGTACGGGACGGGCCCGTACGGCCCGTGATCAGGCGACGTCGAGGTCGACCGTGATGTTGCCGCGGGTGGCCTTGGAGTACGGGCAGACCTGGTGGGCCTTCTCGATGAGCTCCTTGGCGGTGGCGGCGCTCACGTTCGGGATCTTCGCCGAGATCTTGACGGTGATGCCGAAGCCGTCGGCGTTCTTGCCGATGCCGACCTCGGCGGTGACCGTCGAGCCGGAGATGTCGGCGCCCTCCTGGCGGGCGACGACACCGAGCGCGCCCTGGAAGCAGGCGCTGTAACCGGCGGCGAACAGCTGCTCGGGGTTGGTGCCCTCGCCGGACCCGCCCATCTCCTTGGGCGGGTTCACGACGACGTCGAGCTTGCCGTCGTTGGTGGCGACGCGGCCGTCACGCCCGTTCTCGGCGGTGGCGACGGCGGTGTACAGGACGTCGGACTGCTGGATCGACATGTAAGAGGTTTCCTCCTGTGATGCGCCGCGACTCGCGCCCACGATCGCGGCGGGCTGGAGGTGAGCCTATCGGGTGAGTGAAACGATCATCTTGCCGGTGTTCTCGCCGCGCAGCATGCCGAGGAACGCATCGACGCCGTTCTCCATGCCCTCGACGACGGTCTCCTTGTACTTGAGCTCGCCGGAGGCCAGCCAGCCGGCGACCTCCTCGACGAACTGCGGCTGGAGTGCGGCGTGGTCGCCGACCAGCATTCCCTGGAGGCGCAGCCGCTTGCCGATGACCAGCGCGAGGTTGCGCGGGGCGGGGGTCGGCTCGGTGCTGTTGTACTGGGCGATCATGCCGCAGATCGTGGCGCGGCCGTGCACGTTGAAGGAGGAGATGGCCGCCTCCAGGTGCTCGCCGCCGACGTTGTCGAAGTAGACGTCGATGCCGTCGGGGGCCGCTTCCTTGAGCTGCGCCGCCACGGGGCCGTTCTTGTAGTTGAAGGCGGCGTCGAAGCCGTACTCCTCGGTGAGGAGCTTGACCTTCTCGTCGGAGCCCGCGGAGCCGATGACCCGGGAGGCGCCCCTGAGCTTCGCCATCTGGCCGACCTGGCTGCCGACGGCGCCGGCCGCGCCGGAGACGAAGACGGCGTCGCCCTCCTTGAAGGACGCGACGTCGAACAGACCGGCGTAGGCGGTGAGGCCGGTCATGCCGAGGACGCCGAGGTAGGCGGAGAGGGGCGCGAGGGAGGCGTCGACCTTGGTGGCGTGCTTGGCGTTCACGTCGGCGTACTCGCGCCAGCCGAGGCCGTGCAGGACGTGGTCGCCGACCGTGAAGCCCTCGGCGTTGGAGGCGACGACCTCACCGACGGCGCCGCCGTCCATGGGGTGGTCGAGCTGGAACGGGGGTACGTACGACTTCACGTCGTTCATCCGGCCGCGCATGTACGGGTCGACCGAGAAGTGCAGGTTGCGGACGAGGATCCGGCCCTCGGCCGGCTCGGTGACGGGCGCCTCACGGAGGGCGAAGTCACCGGGCTCGGGCCAGCCGTGCGGCCGGGCGACGAGGTGCCATTCGCGGGCGGACGCGGGAAGAGCGGACATGGTGCGTGCCTCCTGGTATCGCTTCACGCTGTGTTCCTTTCACAACCTGAAACAACCATGCTCCTGAATGTTTCAGGTTGTCAAGTAAATGGGTATCCTGGGTGGCATGTCCAGCAGACGCACAGACCCGCTGACCCTCGAAGTGGTCGAGTTGATCGGCACGGTGGTGACCCGCTACCACGAGGAGTACGAGCAGGCCGCGGCGGAGCACTCCCTGACCGGCGCCCAGGCACGCGTCCTCGGGCTCCTCGCGCTGGAGCCGACGCCGATGCGCCGCATCGCGCGGTCACTGCGCTGCGAGCCGTCCAATGTGACGGGCATCGTGGACCGCCTGGAGGCGCGCGGGCTGGTGGAGCGCCGGCCCGACCCGGCCGACCGCCGGGTGAAGATCGCCGCAGCGACGGACGAGGGCCGCGCGACGGCCCGCCGGCTGCGGGACGCGCTCGACTTCGCCCGCGAGCCGCTGGCCGGTCTGTCGGAGCAGGAACGGACGGCCCTGCGCGACCTGCTGCGGCGCATGCTCGGGGCGGACGACAGCGCGTAGGGAGCCCGGCACGGAGCGCGGGAGGGCCGGAGCGCGGAAAGGCCGGAGCGGCCTGGAGCGACGGGCGCGGCTAGAGCGGCGGGCGCGGCCTGGAGCGACGGGCGCGGCTAGAGCGGCGGGCGCGGGGCGCCACGCGCGGGAGTCAGACGCACCACCACAGGAACCAGTCGCACGACTCCGTCGGCGTGGGGGCCGGGGTGGGTTCCGTGGGCGGCGGATTGGCGGGTGTCGGCCGAGCGGAGCCCGTCTCGCCCGGTTTACCGGGGTTGTCGGGGGTCTCCGGCTCCTCCGTCGGCGGGTCGCCCGGAGCCGGATCGTCCTCGTCCGGGGCGCCGGGGGTGCCCGGCTCCTCGGGATCGGCCGACGGCCGCGGGTCCGACGGGCCGGTGGCGGACCCGTCGGCGGGCGCGGACGCGGACGCGCCCGGTGCGCCGGAGGAGGCGCCGGGCCCCTTCTCGACGGCACCCGAGCCGTCCTCGGGGCCGTCCGGCGTGGAGGTGGCCGTCGCCACCGGCTCCTTCACCGGGCTCGGGTCGTCCGGGCGCGCGGAGCCCTCCGGCTGCTCGGGCCGCGGCTCGGGGAAGGCCTGGTCCTCCTGCCGTACGGCGGTGGCGGCGCCGTCCTCGCCGGGGTGCTCGATCGCCAGCTCGGCCAGGCTCAGCAGACCGGCCGCCAGGACCAGGGCGCCCGCCCCGACCAGCAGCTTGCGCCCCCGCCGCTTGCGGGCCCTGCGTCCCACCGGGCGCGCCCGGCGGGAGGGCTGGGCGCGGCGCGCCTGCCCGCGCGCACGGCGAGGCCCCGCGGGCGGTAGCTCCTCGTCCCGGTCCAGCTCGTAGACGTGGTCCGCCGCGAACGTCTGGGGATCGTCGTGCCGGAGCTCCTCGACAGGCGTACCGCACCCGGCACAGGCCAGGGCTCCGTTGAGGTGCCGCTGACACTGGTGGCAGTAATCCATGGCGCCCGCAGATTATGCGGCCCCGGGACACCGGTGACACCCGGGGTTGTGAGGATCCTGTGTGGAAAGGGCCATCCTCCGGCGTACCGCTCATTTCCTACGCAAGGGGCAGGATGGCGACATGAACGCCTCCGGCACCGCCTCCGTCCCGTTCGGGCCCCTCGACTTCCAGCTCGTCCTGCTGCGCCGGATGGCCGACCACCAGCCGGGCCTCGTGGAGGACGCGCGCCGTGAGCTGGGCGTGTCGATCAGCGACATGCGGGAGGCCAACCGCCGCTGGCAGGCGATGGCCCGTTCCCCCAGGTCCCGGGGCACGCTCAGCCGCTACCGCTCCGTGCTCGGCGAGCCCGCGGCCCGTGTCCGCCGCACCATCGGCGACCTGGAGTGCGAGGCGCTGCTCTGGCCCGTGCCGCTCTGGCCGGACCTCCGCTTCGAGGTGCTGGCCGCGCCCGGCGGCGGCCCGGCGTGGAACGAGTGGCTGGTCCGTGCCCCCGGCGCGGTCGGCCCCGAGCTCCGCACGGCCGCCGATCTGCGCCCCTGGAGCTGCACCGTCGACGAGGTCGCCCGGGCCTTCGCCCCGGCCCGGCCCCTGGAGGGCAGCGCGCCCACCCGCTGGCGCCTGGCGTTCACCCCGCCCGACGGGACGCCGCGCGTGGCCGAGTTCACGTGGGGGCTGCTCCAGCGCCTGGTGTGAGCGGCACGACGCCCCCGAAAGGCGCCGGCCCGGCGCGGGGGCGTGCCGGACGCCCAGGCCCCGAGCGCGCCGGTGACGGCCGGGGACCCTGGCCCCCCGGAAACGGCCCGGGGCCCGGACACGACGGACGCCCAGAACCGGCGCGCGCCGGTGAAAGGGCCGGACCCGGGACATACCGGAAACGGCCCGGGACCCGGGACAACCGGAAACGCCCCGGGACCCGGACGCGCCGGTGACGGCCGGGGAGCATGGGGGCGTCCTCTGGGAGCGGGCGGGGCGGCCGCGGCACGGCTCGGATAGCTCCTTCGGCCGCCGTCTGTCACCCCGTCAGCTCCCCCGGCGCGCGCCGCTCGCCCCGCGAACGCACGATGCGAGAACGTACCGCTCTTGGGAGGATCCGCACCGTGACCGTCAGTCTCGAGCAGTTGCGCCGCTGTCATGTCGCCGTCGACCTGGGGGCCGCCAGGACCCGCGTCTTCGTCAAGGGTGTCGGACTCGTCGTCGACGAGCCGAGCGTCGCCGCCGTCAACACCCGCACCGGGGCGCTGATCGCCGTCGGCGAGTTCGCGGAGAAGATGACCGGCCGCACCCCCGACTACATCCGCGTCGTACGCCCCGTCTCCGGCGGCAGCGTCGTCGACATCGACATGGCCCAGCGGATGCTGCGCCACCTCCTCGGCGAGAAGCTCCGCCGCCAGCTGCGCCGCAAGCCGATGCTGCGCGCCGCCGCGTGCACCCCGCACGACAGCGACCCGCTCGCCCAGCGCGCCACGATCGAGACGCTCGTCGGGCTCGGCGCCCGCCGCGTCGAGCTGGTCGACACGCTGATCGCGGCGGCCGTCGGATGCGGGCTGCCGGTGGAGGAGCCCACCGCCACCATGATCCTGGTGTGCGGCGCGGCCACCACCCAGGTCGCGGTCCTGTCGCTCGGCGCGATCGTGACCGCCGAGCGGATCCCGGTGGGCGGCAACGCCATCGACCACGCCGTCATCCAGTACCTGCGCCACCAGCACGAGCTGATGCTGCCCAGCCAGTCCGTACGCCCCCTCCAGCTCGCCCTGCACGGCAACGGCCTCACCCCGCACGGACCGGCCTCCACCGAGATCCACGGGCGGGACGTGGCGACCGGACTGGCCCGTTCCGTGCTTGTCGACACCGCCGCCGTGCGCCAGGCGCTGCACACCCCGCTGACCACCGTGCTCGACGGCATCGGGAAGGTGCTGCGCGACTGCCCGCCCGACCTGGTCGCCGACCTCGTCGACCGCGGCATCATGATGGTCGGCGGCAGCGCGCTGCTGCCCGGCCTCGACCAGATGCTGCGCAACGCGACCGGTATGCCCGTGCACATCGCGGAACGGCCCGACATCTGTGCCGTCCTGGGGCTCGGGGCCATGCTGGAGGGCCGCGTCCAGCCGATCACGCTCAACCCGCTCGCCGAAGCCGAGTGACGTACGGGTGACCGGGGGCGGGCTCACGGCACTGCTCGAGGCGGTGCTCGACGTGGGTACCGGCCTCGAACCGCACGGCACCCTCCAGCGGCTGGTCGAGCACGCCGCCGCGCTGACGGACGCCCGGGCGGGCGCCCTCGTGGTCGTCGATCCCGAGGGCGGCCGGCCGGACGGCCCGTACACGGACCTCTACACGGTCGGGATGACGGAGGAGGACCGGCGGCGCGTCGGCCGGCTGCCCGACGGCGACGACCCGGACGCCCGCTCCTCCATCGGCGTACCGGTCCGCGTCCGCACCGAGGTGTTCGGCCGGCTCTGCCTGACCGGGAAGCGGGGCGGACCCTTCACCGACGAGGACCTGGCCGTGCTGCGCGTCCTCGCCGCGCAGGCGGGCATCGCCATCGGCAACGCGCGGCTCTACGGCACGGCCCGGCAGCGGGAGCGGTGGATCGAGGGCGCGGCGGCCGTGACCACGGCGCTGCTGACCGGTGAGCCGGCGACCGACGCCCTGGTGACCGTCGCCGAGCGGGCCCGGCTGCTCGCGGACGCGGCGGCCGGAGTGGTCCTCCAGCCCACCGGCGAGGGCGGGATGGAGATCGTCGCCGCGTCGACACCGCACGATCCGGGTGACCTCATCGGCACGACCATCGCGCCCGGCTCCCCCGTGCTGGTGCAACTGCTGGGCGGTGAACCGGTCTTCGTCGACGACTCGGCCACCGATCCCCGGATGACGACGCGGGTACGGACACGGTTCGGGCCGTCGATGATGCTGCCGCTGCGGAGCGGCGGGCACCTGATCGGCACACTCGCCCTGCCGCGCCGCCGGGGTGGCCGCCCGTACACGCCGGTGGAGCGGCTGCTGGCGGCCAAGTTCGCCTCTCAGGCGTCCCTGGCGCTGGTGCTCGCGCGCGCCCGGCGCGACCGGGAGCGGCTCGCGGTGTACGAGGACCGCGACCGGATCGCCCGTGACCTGCACGACCTGGTGGTGCAGCGGCTGTTCGCCACGGAGATGATGCTGGAGTCCACGCGGCGACGGGCCGCCGGCACCTCGGCGGCGGACCTGCTGGGCCGGGCGGTGGACGAGCTGGACGCCACGATCCAGGAGGTCCGCACCGCCATCTTCGCGCTCCAGCAGCCCCCCGCCGAGGCGCCCCGCTCCTTCCGCGGCCGAGTGCTGCGCGAGACCGGCGGGGCGGCGGCGCTGCTGGGCTTCCAGCCGTCCGTCCGCTTCACCGGAGCGGTGGACGCCCTGATCTCCGACCCGGTCGCCGGCCGGCTCCTGGCCGCCCTACGCGGCGCCCTGGCGGCGGCCCACCGCCACGAGGGTGTGACGGCGGTCGACGTGGCGGTGGAGGCGACGGCCCGGCTGCCGGACGGCCGCCCCGGTGTCCGCCTGACGGTCACGGACGACGGCACCCGGGACGACGGGACGCGCGGCACCACGGTCACCTGGCAGTCGCCCCACTGACTCACCGGCCGGGCGGCTCGTCACGCCTCCCCGACGTACGCGGTGAAGCGGTGAAGCGCCGAGGGGGGAACTCGTTCACCGGCCGCTCGACGGCGTCACCGGACCGGGTCGCGCCCTGCTCGACGGCGGGTCGGGTCCGGACCGTACCCGCGTCGAGGGGCACCGGAACTGCGGCGAACAGCACACGTGGCACCGCTTCCCCGCGGGTGGCGGTGGGGAGAATGGTGGGGCCTGTGACAGCAGATGAACAGCCCCGCGCGGCGTTACGAGGAGGACGACGAGTGAGTTCGCTCTTTCCGGCCCTGGAAGCCGGATCCGAACGGCCCGCGCTGCGGTTCGGGGACCGTTCGCTGACGTACGGCGAACTGCGCTCCGCGGCCGCCGCGGTCGCCGCCCGGCTGGACGGGGCGGAACGTGTCGCCGTATGGGCCACCCCGACGCCGGAGACGGTCGTCGCGGTGGTCGCCGCGCTGGACGCGGGCGTACCGGCCGTACCGCTCAACCCGAGGACGGGCGAGCGCGAGCTGACGCACATCGTCACCGACAGCCGCCCCGCGCTGGTCCTGGCGGCGCCCGGCGACGAGCTGCCGCACGCGCTGAGCGGTCCGGAGCGGCTGGACGTCACCGTCGGCGCCGCCCCGGCGGGCCCGCCGCCGCCCCCCGGGCCGGACGACCCCGAGGCGCCCGCGCTCGTCGTCTACACCTCCGGCACCACCGGTCCGCCCAAGGGCGCCGTCCTGCCCCGGCGCGCGATCACCGCGACCCTCGACGCCCTGGAGGACGCCTGGGCGTGGACGTCCGACGACGTCCTGGTGCACGCCCTGCCCCTGTTCCACGTCCACGGGCTGATCCTGGGCGTCCTCGGCCCGCTGCGGCGCGGCGGGTCGGTGCGCCACCTGGGCAGGTTCACGACCGGCGGCGTGGCGCGGGAACTGGCCGGTGGCGGCACGATGCTGTTCGGCGTCCCGACGATGTACCACCGCGTCGCCGAAGCCCTGGACGACGACCCGCAGTTGGCGAAGGCGCTGGCGGGCGCGCGGCTGCTGGTCTCCGGTTCGGCGGCGCTGCCCGTGCACGACCACCGGCGGATCGCCGCGCTCACGGGGCGGCGTGTGATCGAGCGGTACGGCATGACCGAGACCCTCATGAACACCAGCGTCCGGGCGGACGACGTCGAGCCGCGCACCGGCTCCGTCGGCGTGCCGCTGCGCGGTGTCGGCCTGCGCCTGGTGGAGGAGGACGGCTCGGAGATCACGGTGTACGACGGGGAGACGGTCGGCGAGATCCAGGTACGCGGCCCGAACCTGTTCACCGGGTACCTGAACCGTCCCGACGCCACGGCCGCCGCCTTCGACGGCGATTGGTTCCGCACCGGTGACATGGCGGTCCGGGACGCGGACGGTTCGGTACGGATCGTGGGGCGCAGGGCGACCGACCTGATCAAGAGCGGCGGGTACAAGATCGGCGCCGGGGAGATCGAGAACGCGCTCCTCGGCCACCCGGGGGTGCGGGAGGCGGCCGTGACCGGCGAACCGGACCCCGACCTGGGTGAACGGATCGTGGCCTGGGTGGTGCCCGTGGACCCCTCGCTGCCCCCGTCGGAACCGGAGCTGGCCGATCACGTCGCGGCGCAGCTCGCCCCGCACAAGCGGCCCCGGAGCGTCCGGTACCTGGACGTCCTGCCCCGCAACGACATGGGCAAGATCATGAAGCGGGCGCTCCATGGCTGAGCGCCTCTCCGCCCGCGAGGCCATCGGGCTCGTCACCGACGCCTTCGAGGAGCACACCCCGCCCGCCCGGTCCTGCGCGCCCGACGGGCCGCTGTCCTGGGAGGGGTACGGCGCCTCGCGCGCCCGGGCGGCTGACCGGACGGGCGAGGCCGAGTCGGTCGTGTACGGCACGGCACGGGCGGCCGGCCGGCCGTGCGCGGTGCTCGCCTTCGAGTTCGGGTTCCTCGGCGGCTCCCTGGGCGAGCGGGCCGGTGACCGGCTGGAGGCCGCCTACCGGCTGGCGCGGGAGCGGCGCATACCGCTGGTGTCGCTGGTCGCGACCGGCGGCAGCCGGATGCAGGAGGGCATGGTCGCGCTCACCCAGCTCCAGCGGGTGGCGCGCGAGTCGGTGCTGCTGCGGGAGGCGGGGGTGCCGCACATCACGGTGCTGCGCGACCCGGCGACGGGCGGCGGCTGGGCGACGGTGGGGGCGGGCGCCGACGTGATCCTGGCGCTGCCCGGGGCGCAGGTCGGGTTCGCCGGGTCACGGGTACGCCCGGCGGACGCGGACCCGTCCGCGTACACGGCCGAGGGCCAGCTGGCGGCGGGGCACGTCGACGCCGTCGTACGCCCCGAGGAGCTGCGCGGCACGGTCGGGCGCTGGGTCACGGCGCTGACGAGCCCCGCCGCACAGGCGCCGCCGCCCGCGGCCCTCGCGGACACGCCGCTCCCCATCAGTGGCTGGGACGCGGTCCGCCAGGCCCGCGACCCCGCCCGCCCCCGCGCCGGGGCGTACCTGGACGCGTACTTCACGGAGCGGCTGCCGCTCACCGGCGACCGGTGCGGCGGCACGGACCCGGGGATGCTGTGCGGCATCGGTCTCCGTGCCGACGGGCGGGCGGTGGCGTACGTCGCCCAGTGCGGCACTGCGACCCGCCCGGCCGGCTACCGCACGGCCGCCCGGGTGATCCGGCTCGCGGACCGGCTCGGTGTGCCGGTGCTGACGCTCGTCGACACACCGGGCGCCGCGAACGACGCGGAGGCGGAGCGGGCGGGCGCGGGCGCGGCGATCGCGGACGCGTTCTCGGCCGTCGCCGGGGCGCGGGTCCCGGTGACCGCGCTCCTGATCGGCGAGGGCGGATCGGGCGGGGCGCTGGCGCTGGCCGCGCCGGACAACACGTGGGCCACGCCGGACAGTTACTTCTCGGTGATCGCCCCGGAGCTGGCGGCCGCGATCCTCAAACGCCCGCCCGAGGACGCCCCGCGCACCGCCGAACAGCTCCGGCTGCGCCCGCAGGACCTGCTGGACCTCGGTCTCGTACGCGGCATCGTCTGACCCGCCCCGCCCACCGGGCACACGACCGGGGCGAGGCCGTACAACTCCCCCACCGCCCCGCACCCGGCAACCGGCCCGGGGTGGGGACGTGCAGGGTCGCCCCCGCAGGGGCCGACGGCGCGGAGACGGCTCCCCGACCCGTACCCAAGGCCGCCGGCCCCGAGGAGGTGAGCCCGGAGGGGCCCCGCCCCACCCCGACCGTCAGCGGCCGCACCGCGTCACCGCGCGTATCGCGGGGCATCGCACGCGGCGGCCCGTCTCCCGCACGGGGGGCGAGCCGTCCGGCGTACCGGCGGAGCTGCGCCCCGAGCGGATGCGGGCGGCCACCCGGCCGCGCCCACCGCCCGGCACCCCGCCCTGCTGCCCGGCACCCCACCGCGCCGCCCGGACCCGCCGCCCGGTCCCGCCCCGCCGCCCAGCCTCGCCCCGCCGGTGTGCTCAGTCCTCCGTGACGCAGTCCTCCTGGAGGTCCGCCGACTCGGCGGCGTCGAGGGCGGTGGTCAGCGCGTTGAGGCGGGCGCGCAGCTCACGGACCTCCTCCAGCGGCATCCCGGTCGCGGCGGCGATCCGGCGTGGCACGCCGAGGGCGCGTTCACGCAGCTCGGCCCCTTCGGGGGTGGGCCGGACGGTGACGGACCGCTCGTCCTCGGCGCTGCGCCGCCGTTCGACGTACCCGGCCGCCTCCAGCCGCTTGAGCAGCGGCGAGAGGGTGCCGGAGTCCAGCCGCAGGTGCTCGCCGATCCGCTTGACGGGCAGCTCACCGTGCTCCCAGAGGACCAGCATCACCAGGTACTGGGGATAGGTCAGGCCGAGGTCCTTCAGCGCGGTGCGGTAGACGCCGTTGAAGGCACGCGTGGCTGCGTGCAGCGAGAAGCAGATCTGGTGGTCGAGGCGGAGGAAGTCCTCGTCGCGCGCGGTCCGGAACGTGTCCATGCGTCCAGAGTAGCGTGAGGGCCATTCAGTTGTGCGCAACTAAATAGTGGGCTATAAATGAGGGACCGACTCACCGGCTCATCCCCCGAGAGGACAGTCCTCATGGACGCGCTCTACACCGCTGTCGCCACCGCCAACGGCCGCGAAGGCCGCGCCGTCAGCTCCGACGGCCAGATCGACCTCCCGCTCGGCTTCCCCCAGGCCCTCGGCGGCAACGGCAAGGGCACCAATCCCGAGCAGCTCTTCGCCGCCGGCTACGCCGCGTGCTTCGCGAGCGCGATGGGCGCGATAGGCCGACAGGAGAAGATCGACGTGACGGACGCCTCCGTCACCGCCGAGGTCAGCATCGGCAAGGACACGGACGGGGGCTTCGGCCTCGCGGTCGTGATGCGCGTCGAGCTGCCGGACCACCTCCAGGGCGAGCCGGGCCGTGACCTGCTGGAGAAGACCCACGCGTACTGCCCCTACTCCAAGGCCACGCGCGGCAACATCCCGGTCCAGATCGTCATCGAGTGACGACCGGCCCGTCCGGGGCCGCCGAGTGACGGCCGACCGGTGACGACCAACCGGCCCAAGGCGTCATCGAGTGACGAGCGGCGAGTGGCGACCGGCCCGGCCCGGCCCGCTCAGAAGGCGGGCCCGGACCCGCCCCAGCCCGCCACCGCCGCGCCCTCCAGGCGGCGCGTGCGGTAGCTCTCGCCGTCGAGGGTGACGACCTCCGCGTGGTGGGCCAGCCGGTCCACCGTCGCGGAGGCCATCGCGCGGTCGCCGAACACCTCGTCCCAGCGGCCGAGCGGCCGGTTGCCGGTGACGATCACCGAGCCCCGCTCGTAGCGGTGCGATACGAGCTGGAAGAAGAGGCGGGCCACCTCCGGCTCGAAGGGCACGTAGCCGATCTCGTCCACGATGAGCACCGCGTACGCGTCCAGCCGGGCCAGCTCCTTGCGCAGCCGTCCCGCCGCCTTGGCGTCCGCGAGTCGGACGCCCCACTCGGCGGCGGTGGCGAAGAGCACCTGGTGCCCGGCCTGACAGGCCCGTACGCCCAGGGCGACGGCCAGGTGCGTCTTGCCGGTGCCCGGGCCGCCGAGCAGCACCAGGTTCGCCTTCCTCGCGATGAAGTCGACCTTCCCCAGCCGGGCGATCACCTGCGGTTCGGGGGCGCGCAGATGGCTCTCGTCGAACGTCTCCAGCACCTTCCGGGCGGGGAACCCGGCGGCCTCGATCCGTTCCTCCGCCCCCGTCTCCGCCTCGGGCTCCGGCTCCGGCTCCTCCCGCCCCTTCGGCTCCGCGCTCCGCTGGGCGGGGACCTGCGCCCGGGGCTCCTCCCGCAGGGGGTGCGCCTTGGCCTCGTGCGCCGCCATGGGGCCGGACATGTACGCGAGGATCGCCGCCGAGACGATGAACGCCATGTGGATGACCGTCCCCCACAGCAGGTCGTGCCGGGGCGTGTGGTGCACGTCGACGAACATCTGGAGCAGGTGCACCGAGGAGATCCCCACGATGGCGGTGGCCAGTTTGACCTTCAGCACGTTGGAGTTGACGTGCGACAGCCATTCGGGCTGGTCCCGGTGTCCCTGCAGTCCGATCCGCGAGACGAAGGTCTCGTACCCCCCGACGATCACCATGATCAACAGATTGGCGATCATCACCACGTCGACGAGCTTGAGGACGGCGAGCATCACGTACGTCTCGTCCGCCTGGCCGCTGATGACGTGGTGGATGAGGTGCCACAGCTCGTTGAAGAACTTGTAGACGTAGACGCCCTGCGCGGCCACCAGGCCGAAGTACAGCGGCGCTTGGAGCCAGCGGGTCGCGAAGAGGGCACACCCCAGGGTGGTCATGTTCGACGGGGGCGTGGCGGAGCGGGGCATGGGGCCTCCAACGGGCGGGGAGGTCCTTCATTCTTGTGCGCCGCCGCCGACAATCTGAATTCGCGTCACCCGTTGGGATTAATAGAATTCCAGTAGCACCGCATCACCGGGCGCTGACCAGGGGTCACCCACCACGCCGCGGCGCCTCAGTCGTGGGCCCGGCCGACGCCGACCAGGCGGGGCGCGGCGGGTGCGCGGGGGCCGTCGTGCCCCCGCCCACCCGCCGGCGGTTCTCCCGCCACCCCGGCGGTCAGGACCGCAGGCCGGGGCGGTCGACGACCGCGGTGTGGACGCGGGTGGCTGTGGCGACGACCGTGCCCTTGGTCACGTGCGGTCCCGGGCCGTGCGAAGTGCCGCCGCCCACGCGGTAGTCGAGGCCCGCGACGTAGCGCACACCCCGGTAGGCGTAGGTGTCCGGGTCGAGGAGCACCTGGAGGGCGTTGCGTTCGCCGTTGTAGTCGCGGAAGTGGCCGTCGACACCGAGGGCCAGCGCACGCCGGCCCGCCCCGTCGGTCACCTCCACCGGCGGTGTGGCGCCTTCGAGGGTGGTCAGGACGCGGTGGATGGTGCGTGCCTTGTCCGGTGGGACGGTGACGGAGCCGGCCAGGACCTCCACGACCTCGGTGAAGTCCCGCTGTGCCCGGGTGAGACGTGGGGCGGCGGCGGGCCGGGCGGGTACGGCATTCTTCCGGATCATCGCCAGGGCGGCCCGCGGGTCCTCCGGGAGGGCCGCCACAAGAGCGTCGGACGGCTGGGGTGACAGCATCTCCCACGCTTCCTCGTACCGGCCGTGCCAGATGTTGACGTCGTCGGATCCGCCGGGGCCGTCGGGGCTGTGGGAATTCCTGACGGACGTCGCCACCGCTCTGCCGTCGTACCGGACCCACTGCGTCCGGTACAACGGCTCCGCGGGTTTCGCCTCGCACGGTCGCGTGAGGACGCCCAGGTTGAAGGAGCCGACCTCGCTGTACGCGTGGAGGTCGGCGCCCGTGGCGCACTTCCAGGTGTCCCACCGGACCTGCTGGTACACCCATTGGTCGGACCGGGGTCCGCCACCCGCGGAGTCCGTCTCGCCGCCGCGCACGGGCAGGGCGGTCAGCAGGGCGGCCGCCGTGACCGCGAGTGCGGAGCCGAGGGCGACGGCCATCGGTCTCCAGCGGGCCGTCCGGCGCTGCGAGCGGGCGATCTCGTCGTAGAGCCGCTGGCGCGCGGGCGTCAGCCGTGCGCGGTCCGGCACGGGAACGTCCGCCCTGAAGTCGCGGATCAGGTTCATCTCATCCATGCGCGCCTGCCGGCCAGAAGTCGTGTACGAGGGTGGGATCGGCGCCGCCCAGGGCCAGGCGGACCTTCTTGCGGGCCCGGTTGAGCCGGGAGCGGACCGTCCCCAACGGGATGGAGAGGGCCTCGGCCACCTCCTGGTACTCGAGGTCCGCCCAGGCCACCAGCAACAGCACGTGCCTGTCGCCCTCGGAGAGGCCGGCGAGCGCCGCGGCGAGCCTCGCCTGGACGGCCTGGGCGGCGATCCGGCTGTCGGATCGGTCGGTCCACGCGTGCGAGACGGCGTCGGTTCCGGTACGGGCCATGGCCCGCAACGCCCGCACCTCGTCGCGGCGGTGCCGGCCGATGAGGTTCGCGGCGATGCCGTACAGCCAGGGCAGCGCGTTGGAGCGGGACAGGTCGTATTTGGCGCGGGCGCGGAACGCGGTCAGGAAGGTGTCGGCGGTGATGTCTTCGGCCGCGGCGTCGGAGAGCCGGCGCGCCGCGTAACGGTGGATGCCGGCGGCGTACCGGTGGTAGAGCTCACCGAAAAGTTCCGGATCGGCCAGGGAGCCGGCGATGACCGAGGCGTCGTCGCCGGATATGCCGGGCGGGCCGTTCACGCAGTCTCCCGTGGGTGCCTTGGTGATGGTGTCCGCCTGCCTTTGTCCGATCACGCCGCCCGGGTTCACGCCGCACCCCTGGCGCCGGGGCCGGCGGACACCGGGCGGCTCGGCGGGCGCCGGTCCGGCATGACGGTGCCGCGTCCCCGGGCCTTCGCCCACCGCTCCGGCGAGCCCGTGAACTCGATCGGGGCGACCGGGCAAAGACGGGTGCCGGTCGGCGCCGCCGGCGCGCACAGACAACAGCGTTTCGACGATGCCGCTCCTCTGCGAGCACTCTTCAGGAGGCAACCCATGAGCAAGATCGCCCGTACCGCCGCCCTGGCGGCCTCCGCCGCCGCCATCACCGTGGGCACGCTGGCCGCGCCCGCCCACGCGGCGGAGGTGACCTCCTTCTCCCTCTCGTACGGAAACGCCACCCTGGCCGGGAAGAACACCTGGTTCGACCGGTCGGTGACGCTGGAGGCCACGCACTACCTGCCCAGCGGCACAGGCAACTGCCGCAGGGTCATGCTCGTCGCCCAGAACGCCGACCTCGCCACGGTGGACGCCAACTCCACCAGCTGGAAGTGCGGCGCCGGCACGTACGCGGTCAACCTTCAGGTCGCTCACCAGGTTCCGGGCGGCCCCGCCTACGTCCAGGTCTACTGGCAGGAGAAGGACTCCGCCACCGCCAACACCGTGCGCAACATCAAGAGCACGTGGTGCAACCGCACCGCCTGCTACTGATCGCCCCCCGGGTGACCGCGCACCGGTTCACCACCTGACCGCGGCCGGGCGGCGTCCGCAACGACGCCGGTCCGCCCGACCCCCCGGCCGCGGGGGCTTCACACGGCCG
>NZ_BAAASR010000002.1:168460-383759 GCF_039532985.1 Streptomyces gobitricini
GGTCGTGGGCGCGCGCCGCCCGACGTTACCGCCGCCGGTTCAGGAGGGCCTGGACACGAGCGGCGCTCCCACGGCGAACGTGTTGTCACAGGCTTCACGGACGGTGTCGTCATGCGTGGCGATCACCACCGCACACCGCATGGAGCGTGTCGCCGCCCAACCGTTCCGCGGGGACCTCTCACACGAGGCGTGGCGGTCCTTCTCCGGGCGGCCACCGACACCTCGGCCGGCTCGGGCTCCTGGCGCGGTCCCACCGGGCACACCGGCGGGGGATCACCGGTGGGTGACACAGTGCCCCGAGGCCAGAAGGCCTCGGGGCACTGTGCTGTGTCGGTCTCCGCGGTACGGAGGGCCTCTAGACGGACGAGGCGGAGCTCATGTCCCGCTCCACCTTCGCCGCGCCCCGGGGGCGTACGGCCCACGAGGCGGCGTAGAGGACCACGGCGAAGGCCGCGCTCACCGCGACGAGCAGCAGCCAGAACTGCCGTTCCGGGGCGCCGTCGTCCGTGGACAGCCAGGCGGCCAGCGCGTTGGCGCAGGCGCCGCCCAGGGCCATGGCGGTGCCGATGAAGCCGAAGGCCATGCCGCGCCGGTGGGCGGGGACCGTGTTGGCCATCTCGCTGTCGATCCGGGGATCGATCAGCACTTCCGCGGCGGAGAACAGCAGCACGGAGGCCACCAGGCCGCCCACGGATCCCAGCGAGGCGGCGGCGAAGCTGGTCGTCATGATCAGCAGGGCGCCGCAGATGACCAGCGCGGAGCTGCTGATCTTGCTGGTGTACTGGTTCAGCGGGACCTGGAGCAGCACCACGGCGATCGCGTTGACGGTGAACAGGACACCGACGAGCGACGCGCTCTGCACACTGCCGGTGTAGACCGGCAGCGCGTATTCGAGCTGGATGTAGCAGAACCCGAAGGCGAAACCGCACGCGAGCACCCAGGCGAGGTTCCGGCGGTTCACGGCAGTGACCGGGCCGTCGGCGTCGGCAGCGGCCTTCGAGTCCGCGCCGGTGGGCTCCTCGGCGTCCACGAGGGGCCGCAGCCGCAGGAAGACGGCCGCGAGCACCATGTAGATGACGCTGGTGACGACGAAGCCGATGCGGGGGTCGGCGACCAGCAGCAGGAGGCTGCCGGCCAGCGGGCCGACGGCGCAGCCCACG
Organism: Streptomyces gobitricini; assembly: GCF_039532985.1. Lineage (NCBI taxonomy): Bacteria > Bacillati > Actinomycetota > Actinomycetes > Kitasatosporales > Streptomycetaceae > Streptomyces > Streptomyces gobitricini. Next base: position 169,621 of record NZ_BAAASR010000002.1, read on the forward strand.
TTGTTCGCGGTACTGCGCAGGGCGAAGACCGTCCGCAGCTGGTCCCCCGTCCCCAGCAGCCGTACCAGCGCCGCCTTCGACGCCGGTACGTAGATCGCACCGCCCAGGCCCAGGAGGGCGCACGCGGTCACGACCTGGACGGGCCCGGAGACGGACAGGAGCACCAGGTACGACACCGCCCGGACCAGGAGTCCGCCGGACATGGCGCGGACGGGGCCCACCCGGTCGGCGATCCAGCCGCCCAGCATGGAAAGGCCCTGCTGGGACCAGAACTTGACCGTGATGGCCATGGCGACCACGACGGGGCTGAGGTTCTGCTCCCGCGTCAGGTAGACGGCGAGGAACGGGATCACGATGTTGCTGCCGAACGCGACCGCGAAGTTGCCGAACAGCAGCAGGAGTACGCCGGGTGTGCGCCGGGCGAGGCGCAGCGTCTCGATCACGACGCGGAGTCCGGTCCGCCGCGGCCCTGGATGACGGTGTTCCGCTCGAACCACGTCAGGGCGTCGGACAGGGCGGTCTCGACCTCCGCGCGCGAGCCGCCGGTGGCGAGCACGGAGCCGATCTTCTCCACGCTCAGCTTGGCCGGTTCGAGCTCGGCACCCGGTTCGGCGTACGTGCGGTACTCGGTGATGCCGGGCACCGGGCACTCCCCGGGGATCCGCACGAGGGTGCCGGGGCGGGGCGGGAACAGCGAGAGGCCGGCGATCCGCAGCGGTGCGGCCGGAACGTCGAGCGGCTCGTGTCCGCTGAGGTTGCGGACGTACACCTCGGGCAGGAAGACGCCGAAGCCCAGCTTGAGTACGTCCTCGATCATCCCGCCGCCCATGCGGCTGGCGACCTCGTTGAACACCATACGTCCGTCCTCGGTGAGGAAGACCTCGGCGTGGAACATGGAGGTGTCCGGCGTCGGCAGCGCGGCCAGCGCCCGGCGCGTGAGTTCCTGCGCGGGGGCGAGCAGGGGGTCGTCCGGGTCCATCAGGCAGCTGTGCAGCGCGTTGCCCTGCTTGATGTCCAGGCACGTGCTGTCGCCCTGGGTCGAGGCCCAGATGAGCTTGATCTCCCCGTCGAGGACGATGCCGTCGACGTGCAGCAGTTCGTGCTCGATGTACTGCTCGGCGATGAGCTGGGCACCGTCGTCGGTGCCGAGGTCGCGGTGGGCGGCGAGCAGGGAGTCGATGTCCTGCTCGTCCCGGAGGACGTGCACGTCCATGGAACCGCCGCCGCGCCGCGGCTTGACGACGACCGGGTACCCGTTCCCCTCGACGAAGCCGAGCAGGTCGGCGAGGTTGGACACGGGCGCGTAGCGGGCGAGCGGGACGCCGGCCTCGGAGAGTATGCGCTTCATGTCGAGCTTGTCGCGGAAGGCGGTCGCGCTGGCGACGTCCTGCCCCGGCACGCCGAAGATCTCCCGCAGACGCGCGGCGCGCAGGATGTCGAACTCCGACAGCGCGAGAACGCGGTCGAAACCCCACTTCCGGTGCATGGCGAGGGCCTGGCTCTCCACCAGGGGGTTGAAGTGGAAGTCGTCGAAGAACTCCACGTGGGCGTACCCGGCGAGTTGGGCGGTGCGCTCCCGCGGGTCGGTCGAGACGGCCGCCGTGTCGGTCAGCAGGACCGCCTCGTCGTCGGCGCCGATCCAGTCGGGGAAGCGGAGTCCCGAGGTGAGCGGAGTCCGGTTGAGAACCAGGTACCTCATCGGGCCTCCCCGGCCGTCAACGCGCGGCACGGTGCCCCGGCTATGTCCCGTCCCCGGGTCGGCCGCTGCGGTCGGCTGTGATTCCTCGTGTGCGGGAGCAGAATTCTCACAGGTTCGTTTCTCTCAAGTGGGATGAGGCTGGTGCGAGGGGTGTCCTGCGTTCGGCCTTTCACGCGTTCGCATCGCCTACGGGCAGGAAGGTGAGCGCCCATCGAAGCGCGGCGCGCCGCGGCGTACCCGCCTCCGCGCCGCCGAAGCCGGTCCGGTGGAACGCCGGACCGCCCGCGGCCCTTCACAGGGCGGCACCACGATCGACGACGTTGTCGGTGACAGCCTCGTCATTTAACCCGATCGGCGGGTGGTCCGCGCGGGTGACCCGCTAGAGCAGCGTGCGGAGATGGCCGACCTGCCGGCCGCCGCCCCGGATCTCCGGACGGATCAGCTTCTCCACTGCCTCCTTGGCGGATTCCGGCACCGTCAGGTGGCCGCGGGTGATGAACGCGTCCAGGGCAACCGGCATGGACGCGCGGCTCGCGCCGTCGTCGACCTTCACCGCCACGGCCCCGGCTCCCGGCGCGGCCAGCAGGTGCAGGCCCTCGGCCCCGAACTTGACCAGCAGGCCGGGGACGGCCCGCATCGCCCGCGCGTCCGTCTGGTCGGTGCCTTCGACGAGGTGGGGGTGGGCGCGCATGGCGTCGGCCACCGCACGTTCCTCGGTGCCCTCGGAGGCCTCCACGAGGCGGGACATCGCGAGCGCCAGGCCGGTCAGGCCCACCGCGAGGACCGGCACACCGCAGCCGTCGACGCCGGTCGCCGCGACCGTCTCGCCGGTCAGCTCCTCGATCACCGACGTGGCGAGCTTCTGCAGCGGGTGGCCGGGCTCCATGTAGGTGGCGGTGTCCCAGCCGTTGGCGACGCACGTCGCGAGCATCGCCGCGTGCTTGCCCGAGCAGGTCATGTACACGCGCCGGGCCTCGCCGCCGGCCGCGACGATCGCACGGGCGGCGGCCGGGTCCATGGGGAAGTCCGGCGGGCACCGCAGGGCGTCGCCGTCCAGGCCCGCGTCGGCCAGGATCCTCTCGACCCGCTCCACGTGCGCCGGCTCGCCCCGGTGGCTGGCCGCCGCGACGGCCAGCTCGGCGTCCCCGGCGGGCTTCCAGCCGGCGCGCAGCATCGCGACGGCGAGCACCGGCTTGATGGCCGAGCGGGGGAAGACCGGGGAGACCGCGTCGCCGACCCGGGCGATCAGGGTGCCCGCGGAGTCGGTCACCGCGACGGAGCCGCGGTGGAAGCTCTCCGTGAAGCCGGAGCGGACGACCTCGGCTATGGGGTCACCGCCACGGTAGACGGCGGCGTCGGCAGGGGCGGAACTCATGGCGGGGGCTCCTTTGGGGGAAGGTGTGTTGACGGTGCCGGGAGGCGGCAGGTGGCTGTACGGCAGGTTCCGCTCGTCGACGGTCAGGACCGGTCCCGTACCGAACCGCACGAGGACCCCGTGCGCGTGGCGTTCCAGTGAGACGTCGAGGGAGGCGACGCAGGCCCCGGCGTGCGCGCAGCCGCCACCGGACCGGTCGACGTGCACGCTCCGGAGCCCGGCGTTGCCGGCGCCGATGACGTCGGCTTCGTACTCGTCACCGATGTGCACGACGGCTTCCGCTCCGGCGAGCGCCGCGAGCCCGCGGGAGAAGGCCTCCTTCGCGGGCTTGCGGTGCGTGCCGTCACCGCAGTACGTGATGTGCGAGAAGTACGTCGCCAGACCGAGGTGCCGGACGATGTCCTCGCGCAGCGCCGTGAACGAGTTGGAGACGGCCACGCACCTGAGGCCGAGCGCCGTCACGGTGTCGAGGAACCGCACGGCGTCGGGGAACAGGCGCACGGACGCGAGCACGGCGCCGCGGCGCCGCGCGACGAGCTCGTCCAGCTCGGACGCGGACAGGGTCCGGCGGTGGCACGCCTCGTGGAACCGCCGGATCCTCTCGCGTTCGTACTGTTCCACCGGGAGGAGGCCTCGGTCCAGGTCGCGATCGGCCCGCGCGGAGACCTCGTACCACCGCGGCAGATCCGACCCGTGCGCACCGATCGCTTCGAGCGCCCGCGGCGAACTCACGGAGTAGTCGATGAGGGTCTCGTCCAGATCGAGGGACAGAGCGTCACATCGCATATGCGTCACCGCACCCACCACGACAAAGGAACCTTTCACCCGGCGGACGGCGACGGCGGTGCACGGGCGGTTCACGTCATCGCGAACCGCCCGTGCTCCCGCGTCGATCGGCGGGGAGCAAAAACGGCAGTTACCGGACCTGGAAGCGCAGCGTCTCGTTGACCTGCCGCTGCTTCTCGATGATGCCGGCGCGGGAGGCCGCGGTGAAGATCACGTGACCGTGGGCCTGCCAGACCCGCGGCGGGACGTCGATCAGGTCGCCGATCCGGCTGTAGATCATGACCTCGGAGACGGTCTCGTCGGCCTCGAGGGTGTCGATGCCGTCGACGGCCGCGAGCTCGCCGGGCTTCTCGCCGAAGTGCAGCGAGAAGCCGACGTGGCGGGCGTTCGCGTCGTTGACCAAGACGTCGGCCTTCTCGCCGAGCGACACCTTGGTGAGGACCTCGACCATGTCGATGCCGGTCGACAGCAGCACGCTCTGGTAGACCGGGCCGCCACCCAGCCGCGCGCCGGTCTCCAGGATGTAGGGCTCGCCGTCGGGCGAGACCCGGAACTCGGTGTGGGTGGCGCCCTGGGTGATGCCGAGGCCCTGGTGTGCCAGCGCGGTGAACTCCTTGACCTTCTCCAGCGTCTCGCCCGTCAGCACGGTCGGGGTCGCGTAGAAGGTCTCCTCGAAGAAGGGGCCGTCCATCGGGGTGGGCTTGTCGTGCACGGCGACGACCGTCGTCTCGCCGTCCTGCACGTAGCTCTCGACGCTGATCTCGTTGCCGACGAGGAACTCCTCGAGGAGGATCCCCTCGGAGTAACGGGACTTGAGGAAGAACAGCGGGTCGTAGTCGAAGCCGGCCCACGCGCCCTTCTGGATCTCCCCGAAGTGCTCGGCGAGCTCCTCCGGGGTGTCGACCCGGCGGACGAACATGCTGCCGCCACCGATGATCGGCTTCATGACGAGCGGGTACTTGATCGTCTCCGCGGCCTTCTGCGCCTCCTCGACCGAGGACGCGAGCGCGAAACGCGGCTGCGAGACGCCCACCGTCTCGAAGGCCTCGCGCATGGTCAGCTTGTCGCGGCTCTTCGCGGCCGTTTCGGGGGAGATGTACGGAAGGCCGAGGGCCTCGGCGACGGCGGCGGCGGCGGGCACGCTGTGCTCGACGAACGCGATCACACCGGCGATGGGCTCGGACTCCTCCTTCGCGATCTCCATGCACCGGGCGACGGTGGCCTCGAGGTCGCCGGTGGGCGCGGAGTAGACCGCGTCGACGTACTCGTGCTCCCAGCTGGGCTCCTCCACGACGACGATCGCCCGGTGCCCCAGCGCGTGGGCGGTCTCCGCGGCCTTGGCAAGGTGCTTGCGGCGGCTCGCGTTGCGGGTGTGCAGGATCATCAGGGTCATTTCAGTGCGCCTTTCGAATTGCAATTGCCATGTCCGGCGAGACCTCGTCGACCGACGTGTCGAGCACGAGGACGGCCGGGCCTCGCCGGGAGAAGAAGGACGCGATCTCCGACGCGTCGCGGTCCGGGTCGTCGCAGGCCATCACCGGCAGGCCGATCGCCGCGCAGATGGTGGGCCAGTCGATCCGGTGGAAGTCACGGCTGACGGCGGCGGCGCCGTGACGGTGGATGGCGTGCTGGTCGATCAGATTGAGCCGGCCGTTGTCGAGCACGGTGATCTTCACGTTGAGCCCGAGGCGGACGATGGTCTCCAACTCACCGATGGACATGGTGAGTCCGCCGTCCCCGACCAGGGACCACACCGTCGCGTCGGGGCGGGCGACGGCCGCGCCGACGGACGCGGGAATCGCGTAGCCGAGGCTTCCGGTCCCGCGCGGGGTGATGAGTCTCTGCGGTGGTGCGAGGCGCAGCAGCGCGCCGAACCAGCCGCTCGCGACGCTGGCCTCACCGACGCAGACGTCCCGGTCGGAAAGCTCCGCGTTGACCGTCGCCACGAGGGACGCGGTGCCGGACTTGGACCAGTCGCCGGCGGTGGCCGACGGACGGGGGCCGCGGTAGGACCACTCCCCCAGCTCGTCGGAGAGCAGCTTGAGGCCGCCGGCGACGTCCTCGCGCAGCAGGCACCCGCTCGCCGGATCGGCGGCGTCGATCTGCGGATCGTTGTCGATCCGGACGAGGAACTGGCCGGGTGACGGCCACGCGTACTGGTTCGTCGACTTGTCGCCCAGCTTGGAGCCCGCGTAGAGCACGACCTCGCAGCCGCTGATGTACTCGTTCGCGGGCGTGTCGCCCTTCGACCCGACCACCCGGGGAAGGTCGGTGCCGACCTCGGAGAGGACGCCTTTGCCGTTGAGCGTGGTGAACACCGGGATGCCGAACCGGTCGACGAACTCCCGGAGCGCCTCGGCGGCGCCCGCCGCGTGGCAGCCGCCGCCCGCGATCAGGGCGACGCTCGCGCCTCGCCCGACCGCCTCGGCGGCCCTGGCGGCCGGGTGTTCCCCGCCCGCCTCGGCGGCCGTGCCCGCGGGTTCCGGGGCGGCGGACGCGGCGGTGAGCTCGTCGAGCAGCTTCGGGTCCGCCTCGGCCTCCAGGACGTCGGGGGCGATCTCGACGACGACCGGGCCGCGGCGGGGCCGCTCCGCGAGGGCGAGCGCGGCGTCGACGACACCCAGCGCGCCCCGCTGCTCACGGACGACGTAGACGTGCTTGGCGACGCTGTCGAAGAGCCGCGCGTGCTCGACCTGTCCCGTCGCCCACGGCCGCGGGGTGCTCTTGCTCGGCCCCGAGGTGATCAGCACCAGCGGCGTGCCGCTGTTGTACGCCTCCAGGAGGGCGGGGGTGGCGTAGGGAGAACCGATCCCGCCCGGGGCGTCGCAGACCGCGACGCCCCCGCTGACCCGGGCGTACGCCTCGGCCGCGTAGGCCGCTCCCCGGGGGCACCTGCCCACGACGTGGGTGAGCGAGTCGTTCCGCTGGAAGGCCGCGTACAGGGAGAGCGAGGTCTCCCCGGGGTATCCGAAGACATGGGTGACGCCCCGCTGCGACAGTCTGCGGGCTATCTCGTCCGCAACCGTGGTCATGAGGCGACGGCCAGGATGTTCGTCGGCGTGGGCAGCATGGGTCGCTCCGCGCCGGTAAGGATGATGAGCAGGTCGCTGTCCTCCTTGAGCGCGCCTTCCTGCGCCATGCGCATCGCGCCCGCGAGGCAGGCGGCGGCCGCGTAACAGGCGTCGAAGCCCAGGGACTTCAGCAGACCCTTGACCATGTACATGTCGTGCGTCCGCGCGGCCACCAGGGCGCCGCCCGTGTTGAGCGCCATCGCACGCATGTAGGGGTAGGTGTTCGTCGGGTCGCCCCGCTGGATGGCGTGGGCCAGTCCGTCGGGGTTGTCGACGATGTCCTCCTCCGCGATCACGGCGCGGCCCGCGTTCCACGCGCTGACCATGGGGGCGCAGCTGTCCTCCTGCACGCCGACGAACGCCGGGAGGCTCTCCAGGAGGCCGAGGCGGTGCATCTCCACGGCGCCCTTGTATCCGCCGAGCAGGCCCATGCCGCTGCTGATGGCCTGGAAGACGTGTGTCGGAGCCGACGGCATCTGCTGGTAGGCCTCGATGTAGGACATCTTGAGGCCCTCGCGGCGGGCGTAGTTGAAGAAGCCGCCCTCCCAGAAGTAGCCGTTGTCCTCGGCGAACTTCTGGGCGATCGCGCCCGCGCCGACGAAGGTGCCGGCGACGGCGTGCGTGGCGATCTGGGGGTGGTCCGCGTAGTTCAGACGGTACGCGAACTGCTCGCCCACGAAGATGTGGAGCTTGAAGCCCCGGACGAGGCTCATCGAGTTCGCGTAGGCCATGGAGCTGTTACCCGTGGAGGCCATGACGAACTCGCGCACGCCGAGGCCCTTGAACCGGCTCAGGGAGGCCGACGCGATGCGGTCCTTGGTCGATCGCGTGGGGTTGCGCGACTCGTCCTTGATGTACACCGAGCGGACGCCCAGCAGCCGGGCGAGCGCGGGCACGTCGGTGCACGGGGTGTTGCCCTCCCCCAGCCAGGTGAGGTGTTCCTCGTCGGCCACGGGCAGGACGTCCTTGTAGCGCCGCAGCGGGCTGGGGTTCGAGTCGAACGGTCCGATCTCCACCCGGTCGAGCGGGTACAGGACCTCGATCGCGCCGCTGCAGGAGGGACACCGGTGCGTCCTGTCGTCCGTCTCCTTCTCGCAGCCGAGACAGAGGAACACGGGACGGTCGGCCGGCGTGTGGTTCGCGTACAGCTTCTGGTAGTCAAACATCAGGATCCCCCGGAATCCTTGTCTTCTCTCGGACGCGTGCTGACGGCCATTCCGGCCTTCACTCCGATCGCGTGGCCGTTTCGGAGTTCCGTGCCCTCGACAAGGATGTTGTAGTGGTTCGGCATGTGGGTTTCGTCGAAGCCGCTGATGGTTCCGAGCGTGCGCCCCTCGCTTATCAGGGCGTCGCCGACCGCGAGTACGCCCGACGTCTCGAACGTGGCGAAGCCGTAGTACTCGACGTGGTCGACCGGGTACCGGGGGCTGGGGCCCACGTTGACGAACTCGTGCACCTCACCCGCACGAATGCACCGCGTCTGCCATTTCGACGGCTCGATGGCCCGGTCGTGCCGGGTGTGGTCCATGACCGCGACCCAACGCAGCCGGAACGATTCTCTGCTGGTAAACATTAGTCCCCGCTTCTCGGAAAGTTCTGTCGGGAAAATTCCGTGACTGAGCGCCGTCAGCGCGGATCCACCGCACGCGGCAGGTCCCAGGCCGAGGGCCCCCGGTGGAAACGCGCACCGAAACGGCTGGAGCCCCGCACCCGCCGGTACAGCGAGATCGGAACGAACACCGCGACGAACACCGCGGATGCTGCAAAACGCATGGAGACCATTCCTTGTCAGTCGAGCGGGATCTCGTCGCGCCAGTCGACGGATTCGGCGAACGGAGGCTGGTCGTCCTTGTGCAGCACGTGGCTGCCCAGGACGAGCACGTCCATTCCGGTGCGCATGAAGCAGCGATAGGCGTCCTCGGGGGTGTGCACGATGGGTTCACCACGCACGTTGAACGACGTGTTCACCAGGACCGGGCAGCCGGTCGCCGCCTTGAAGGCGCGCAGGAGCCGGGCGTACGGGGCGTTGTCGCGCTCGGTGACGGTCTGCACCCGCGCCGAGAGGTCCACGTGCGTGATGGCGGGCAGTTCCGAACGGGCCTCGTTGATGCTGCCCAGGCCGCGGCTCGGCCCGCCGGGGTTCAGCGAGGCCTCGGTCTTGATCCGGTCGGCGACCTCGGCGACCACCAGCATGTACGGGCTGTCGCCGACCAGGCCGAAGTAGTCCTTGGCGTCCTCGGCCAGCACGGCCGGCGCGAACGGCCGGAACGACTCGCGGAACTTGATCTTGAGGTTCATGCGCTTCTGCATGGACTGGTCGCGCGGGTCGCCGATGATCGACCGTGCGCCCAGGGCGCGGGGGCCGTACTCCATGCGCCCCTGGAAGAAGCCCACCACGGCGCCGTCGGCCAGGTGGCCGGCCACCTCGTCGTACAGCTTGTCCTGCGAGAACGTGGTGAAGACGTAGCCGTTCTCGTCGAGGAACTTCTCGATCTCGCCGTCGGAGAAGCTCGGCCCGAGCAGCGCGCCCGACATGCCGTCCCCGCCGTCGGCCAGGTGCGGCCGGCCGTGCGCCGGGACCGCGTGGTCGAGCGCGGCGCCCAGCGCGCAGCCCGCGTCGCCGGCCGCCGGCTGGATCCACAGCTCGTCGACGATGCCGGAACGGCTGAGCACACCGTTGGCGACACAGTTCAGGGCGACGCCGCCGGCCATGACGAGCGAGCGCTCGCCGGTCTGCTCGACCGCGGCCCGCGCCAGGCCCAGCACGATCTCCTCGGTGACCACCTGTACCGAGGCCGCCAGGTCGCAGTGGCGCTGCTCGAGTTCGCTCTCCGCGTCCCGGATCGGCGCGCCGAACAGCTCCTCGAAGGCGCGGCCCACCATGCGGCTGCCCTGGTGGAACTCGAAGTACTTCATGTTCAGCGTGTACGAACCGTCGGGCCGGATGTTCACCAGCTCCCGGCGGATGATGTCGGCGTACCGCGGCTCCCCGTAGGGCGCCAGGCCCATCAGCTTGTACTCGCCGGAGTCGACCTTGAAGCCGCAGTAGTAGGTGAACGCCGAGTACAGCATCCCCACCGAGTGCGGATACGAGACCGAGTTGACCAGTTCCAGGGAGTTGCCGCGCCCGTGCCAGATCGTGGTGGTCTGCCACTCGCCCACACCGTCGATCGTGAGCACGGCCGCGTTCTCGAACGGCGAGGGGAAGAACGCCGACGCGGCGTGCGAGCGGTGATGCTGCGAGGCGACGGCCCGCGGCGCCGTGCCGCGCCCCATCACCATGAGTTCGGCGTCCACGCGCTTCAGGACGTCGCGCTTCCAGCGCAGCCATTCCGGGAGTACGGCCGAGAACGGCCGCAGCCCGCGCGGGCCGGCGCTGGCGAACGAGGACAGCACACGCCCGTACTTCAGACGCGGGTCCTCGTAGTAGACGACGGCGTCGAGCTCTTCCAGGGTGATACCGGCGTGGTCCAGGCAGTACGCGATGACGTCCGTCGGAAACGCGGAATCGTGCCGGACCCTGCTGAAGCGCTCCTGCTGCGCGGCGGCCACCACCACGCCGTCGCGGACCAGCGCGGCCGCGCTGTCGTGATAGTAGGCCGAAATTCCCAGCGTGTACGTGGACATCAGGACACCCCCACCGGTGCGTGGTGGAACAGCGACCCGCCGTGCGATCGAGGTTTCCACGGAGTTGTAAGGAATCGGTCGCCGATCCGGTCGGCGATGGTGGACGACGGCAGCGGGGCCAGCGACTCGTAGCCGATGCGCACCCGCTCCCATTCGGCGGCGGCCTCCGCCGGGGTCGACAGCTTCGACACCGTGCGCATGTGGGTGTCGATGGCGTCGGCGGCCCAGGCCGAGTGGCCGGTGGACACGTTGTCGATCGTGTTGTGCAGATCGACGAAGTGCGTGGAGAAGCCGTAGTGCTTGAGGAAGCGCCGCGCGGTGCGGTAACTGCCGCCGACGCCGGAGAGTTCCATCGCCAGGTTCATGCCGAGGATCTCCGGCATGAAGGTGTGCGGCAGCTTGCCCAGGCAGAGCCAGTAGACCGGCCGCTCCAGCGACTCCTCGCGGAACCGGGTGTCGTAGGCGAACTCCCGGCTGCCGGTCGGCGCGAGCTCGATGCCCATCTCGCGCAGCACATCACGGTAGATCTTGGGATGGTTGATGTCGATGTCGCCGTTGCCCAGCTCGTCCCAGTACGTCTCGAACAGCGGGAAGCCGAACCGGGAGGTGGCGAGCCCCGCGTCGGTGAACCCCTGCAGCCACGATCCGTCGATCAGCGTCAGCGGCGCCAGCTGCAGGGTCTCGTCGACCACCTGCTCACGGCTGGGCATGTCGCCGGACCTGCCGGTCTCGAACTCGTCACCGTGCTTGTCGTGCATGTCCAGCAGCCAGGGACGCAGTCCGGTGGGCGCCCACTGCTCGGGCAGCGACCGGTCCGTGCGGCCCAGCGACCGCTTCGCCCTGCCCAGCCAGCGCTTCACATACCGGACGGCGAAGTCACGGGTGGCCGGGGCCAGCACGCGCCCCTGAAGCACGAAGTAGGCCTCACGGATGTCGGCCGGCACCACGCCGTCCTCGTCCGTCCTGTCGAGGACATCGGGCGCCGGCGCGCTCGGTACCCGAGCGACCGGCGGCAGCGCGGGCTCGGGATCGGGATCGGGATCGGGGTCGGCCAGGGAGTCGATCCACTTCGAGATCACTTCGACGTCGGCGGCCGAGAAGACCCGGAACATCGGACCCTTCGGCCCGATCAGGCCGTTGACCAGCGAGCTGCGCTCGGCATTGCCGGGCTTGACCATGCGGGTCGCGGCCAGCTCCTTCAGCAGCGGCCCCGGGTCGGACTTCGCACGCTCCAGCAGTTCGGAGAGCGTGTCTCCGCCGCCCATCCGGAAGTTCTGGTGGTAGACGGCTCCTTCCCGGGCACGCTCCCGGATGAGCTGTTCCATCGCACGTCGAGGGTGCAGCGCGACCCGGGCCTCGTCGAGCAGCAGTGCGTTCCACGACCGCAGGGCGTCGAGCATCCAGGCGGCACCGAGCTCGACCTGGCGGCGCGCGGCCTCACCGGTCGCGCGGAACTTCCCGGCCACGTCACGCGAGACGTCCAGTGGCGCCGAGATGCCGGTGGCCCCGGTGGACCGCGCCAGATCCAGGCGCGCCCACTCGGCCGCCGTGCCCTCGCTCGCCCGGAGCGCCTCCCAGCAGGGGAGCATGCCGACGGAGCGCATCACCACGTCGATGCCGGCGATCAGCGGCGCGAACTCGTCGCTGCGCCGGCTGATCGCGAACAAGGTCGCGGGCAGCGCGAACATGTGGTCCCGGATCGGCCGCTCAGCGGCCAGTTCGTCGGCGTCCACGGCCAGTTCGGGACGGCCGGACTGCGCCGCGAGGACCTTGAACGCGTCGTAGCGCGACGAGCGCGGGCCGCCGACGCCGATGTCGTCGGCGAACAGGGCCAGGATCCGGAGGTGGACCTCGTCCTCGAAGACCCCGGGTGCGCTCATGCCCTGCAACCAGGCCCCGAGCGTCGAGGCGAGCGGCCCGGACTGGCGGAGAAGCGCGTGCGCCAGGGTCTCGGACGCCTCGGTCCGGTCGGCGAGGTCCGTCAGTTCGCGGTAGGCGCTCCGCTGTTCGTCCGACCAGGCGGAGACCTCGTCGAGCGTGACGGACAGGTTCGGAGGTTCGGTCCCGAGATCAACAGACGCGACCTCGGCCATGAGTGTCTGGATCGCGGTGGTGCCCAGAAATATCTCTGGGTCGGCACACCGGCGGTACTTCTCACGCCACATGGGGAATGCTCTCTTGCTGTGGTCGGCCACCCTAGAACATCGGGTAAATGGAAGCGTCGGGCTTCTTGGACCGCTTCTTCCGGCGGAATATCCGGTCGATCAGGGATTTGATGAACGACATGCGGGGCTCCAGGTTAGATGTTTTCCAGAATCTTGCCGGCGACGAAGTCATGGCCGTGGTCGGTCAGATGGATCCGGTCGATGAACAGCCACTGGTCCGGCTTGGCGGAATCGGCCATGACGGGACTGAAGTTGACGAAGTCGATACCCATCTCCTTCGCGCCCTGCTCCAGCATCGCCGCGTACTCGATATTCACGTCGCGGCTCAGAATGTCGCCATACATCGCAGCGAAACCGCCGTGCTGCTCCAGCTCGTCGAAGATGAGCTCCTCCTCCCTGCTGCCCTTGTCGCGCACCCAGCCCGACAGCGGCTGGAGGATGTAGGTGATCTTCGCGTCCCAGGTGGACGCCAGCGCCTTCCACCCGCTCAGGTGGCGCAGCGTGAGGTCGGCGGCGTAGGCGATCTGCTCGTCGATGCTCGGCACGGCCGGTGCGGGCGCTTCCTTCTCCCTGCGCAGCAGGCTGCGCACGGAGGACTTCGCCTTCGCTCTCTCGTGCTGCGCGAAGATGTCCTGGTACGTGGTGTACTGGAAGAACGTGCCGTGATCTTCTTCCCGCATCTGCGGCATGCGCGCCAGGCTCAGGTTGTTGAACCCGGAGAACAGCACGATCTCGTCCACCTTGGGCAACAGGTGACGGTAGAGCGTGAGCAGGAGGAGCTCCTGCGTCGAGTTGAAGCTGCGGCCGCCGAAGTTGAGCCAGGTCCCGCCCCGGTCGTCGTGCGCGTTCAGCCGCGAGGGAAGCGTCCAGGCGTCGGAGCTGGCACCGATACCGAAGACGGTGGAGCTGCCGGCCAGAAGCCGTACCGACTCGGCGTCCCCCTGGTCGGCCACCGAATAGCTGCGGTCGCCGTCCGTGGCGTACCGAAAACCGATCGAGTCGGTGTTCACCACGTCGGAACGATGCGATTGCGGGTGGAAGAAGAGAAGATGCGGGAGCCAGCGGATCTCGCCCTTGCTCGTGAACTTCTCCTCATAGCCCGCAAGGTATGGCGCCAGTTCGTTCCTGATTTTCACAGATAGCTCCTCAGGCAGTACGCCCGGACCTTCGTCGAGAACATCATTCGCTCTCGATCTCGATCTTGATGGACTTCACAAGCTCGTCGAACGTCTCGACGAGTCCGTCAGCACTGTCGGCAGTAAAGATCACATGTCCGTGCGACTGCCAGACGCGCGGCGGAACATCGACAGCGTCGCCCACCTTCCGGTAGAGGGAGAGCTCATGCACGTGGGGTTTGAGACCGGCTTCTTCCACCCCACGGATTTCGCTGATCCGCCCGGCCTTCTCCGCGAAGAACAGGTAGAAACCGGCCGGAGTGGGTTCGGGCTTGGGACGGAGATCGGGTTTCCGGCCGGAAGCCACGTCCAGCACCGCTGCGACCATGTCCACTCCGGTGCTCAGCAGAACCGACTGGTAGATCGGTCCGCCGCCGAGGCGTGCCGCCGTCTCCAGGATCTTCGGTGTGCCGTCGCTCTGAACGCGGAATTCGGTGTGAACGGCGCCCGACTCGATGCCGACAGCCCGGTGCGAGGCGGCGGTGAGCTCGACGATACGGTTCTGCACCTCCACCGGCAGCCGGCTGGGCGTCGCGTAGTGGACATCGACGAAGTAGGGGCCCTCCATGGGAAGGGGCTTGTCATGGATGGCCACCACGTGGGCCTGTCCGTCCACGACGATCGACTCGACGCTGACCTCCGCGCCCGGCAGGTACTCCTCCAGCAGGACCGCCGAGCCGTACTTCTCCACCATCCACGCGTAGAGCGGGTTGTGCGCGATCCCGGACCAGGCACCACGCTGGATCACCGGGAAGTGCTCGGTGAGTTCTCCGACGTCGTCCACCCGACGGAAGTACCCGCTGTCGTTGTCGATGAGCGGCTTCAGTACCAGCGGGAAGCCGATGCGCGCCGCCTGAGCCTCCGCCTCGTCGACCGTCCGAGCCAGACCGTAGGCCGGTTGCGGAACGTTTCCGGAGTCGAACGCCTCTCGCATCGCGTACTTGTCGCGCACCGTGCGCGCCACATGCTCACTTACGAACGGCAGTCCCAGAGCGGAAGCCACCGCGGCCGCGGCCGGCACGCTGTGCCCGACGAACGCCGCGACGGCCCGGACGGGTTCCGGCTCGGAGGCCTCGAGCTCACGCACCGCGGCCACCGTGGCCCCGACATCCGAAGTATCCACCGACACAACGACATCGGCGAACTCTTTTTCCCAGGTCGGGTCCTTCACGACAAGCAGAAGCCGGTCCCCGTTCTTCTTCGCGTATTCCGCGGCTCGTGCCAGGTGTCCGCGACGGCTGGCGTTGGACTTGTGGAGTACGAGAATGCTCATTCTCTACGTTCTTTCCGGGCACGACGAAGAAGAGCGGACGCTCATCCCTGTTGCGAACCGAGCAGTTTCGATCGACTCGGACGGCATGAATCAAGACACGGCGGAGCAGGCGCCTACTCATGGGTGCTCGCAGTGAGCGACGACCCCGCGCATGACGGTGGCCGGACCGTTCGGTCCCTCCGCCGCGTCGGCCCCCGCTCGCCGGGCGCTCGGCATCCGACTCCGGCGACAGGCCGAACAGGCCGAACAGGCGTGGAACGCCCGCCACTTGACCTCGGTGGCGCCTTTCGCCCGCGTCCGCCATGCGGCACCGGCGCCGCTGAGGCGCACCCGAGTGACGGCCACCGCACGCGTGGCCCGCTGCGTTCAGCTGGTGCCGCTGAAGAACTTCACGCCGCCGTACACCGACTCGGATCCCAGCTCTTCTTCGATCCGGATCAATTGGTTGTACTTGGCCGTCCGGTCGGCCCGCGACAGGGAGCCGGTCTTGATCTGACCGCAGTTGAGCGCGACCGCCAGATCGGCGATGGTCGTGTCCTCGGTCTCACCCGAGCGGTGCGACATCACCACGGAGTAGCCCGCACGGAAGGCCGTGTTCGCGGTGTCCAGCATTTCGGTCAAGGTGCCGATCTGATTCACCTTGACAAGGATCGAGTTCGCGATTCCTCGGTCGATCCCGTCCTGGAGCAGGCGGACATTGGTGCAGAAGACGTCGTCACCGACCAGCTGGCACGTGGATCCGATGGCGTCGGTGAGGTATTTCCAGCCCTCGAAGTCGTCCTGGGCCATACCGTCCTCGATCGACACGATCGGGAACCGGGAGGCCAGGTCGGCCAGGTAATCAGCGTGTTCGGTCACCGACCGGACACGGTTCTCGCCCGCGTAATGGTAGGCGCCGTCGCGGTAGAACTCGGAGGAGGCGGGGTCCAGCAGCAGCGCTACGTCGCTGCCCGGCCGGAAACCGCTCTTGTCGATGGCCTTGACAATGAACTCGAGGGCCTCGTCCGCGGTGGCCAGATTGGGCGCGAAACCGCCCTCATCGCCGACATTGGTGTTGTGTCCGGCCTCGCGGAGAAGGTCACGCAGGGTGTGGAAGACTTCCGAACCGATACGGACGGCCTCTGCCATTGAGTCCGCACCCACCGGCGCGATCATGAATTCCTGGAAATCAAGCGCGTTGTCGGCGTGAGCGCCGCCGTTGATGATGTTGATCATCGGAGTCGGCAGGACGTGCGCGAAAGTACCGCCCACATACCGGTACAAGGGCATCTCGTGCGACGAAGCGGCGGCCTTCGCGACCGCCAGCGACACACCCAGCGTCGCATTGGCGCCGAGCCGGCCCTTGTTCTCCGTCCCATCCAGTTCGATCATGCGCCGGTCGACAGTGGACTGCGCTTCCGCCGGCAGCCCCTTCACCGCCTGCGAGATCTCGTCGTTCACCGCGGCCACCGCGCGCCTGACGCCCTTGCCACGGAAGCGGTCCGGGTCGGCGTCACGGAGTTCGACCGCTTCCCGGGTGCCTGTCGACGCACCGGACGGTACCGCGGCCCTGCCCGTGGAACCGTCGGCCAGGCGCACGTCCACCTCGACAGTCGGGTTTCCACGGCTGTCGACGATTTCGCGTGCGAACACGTCGGTGATCTCAGACATTCCACTCCTACGCTGTGTCCCACATGTGGATGAGTCGTCGCACGGCACCGCTGCCGCAGCACACCAGTAGGCACTCCACGCTGAGCTGTACCTGACTGCTGCACACAGAACCCGCGACGGATTCCGTCGGCCATGCTGTCTGCGCTGCGGACGCAGAAAACGCCATCCCTCGTCGGACCCACTTACCACACGGGTTCGATGGACTCGGGGGCCGCAGAAATCCGACCGGATCGATGCGTTCAGGATTCCGGCGAATCGCGAACGGGATCCGGTCCGGACAGCTTTCGGTACCTACACGCGCTCACAGTCGAGCCAGACAGTCAAGGACCGAATGCGACCTTCCACATTGAAGGTTTTTTGGTCCTACCCCCGTGCAACGGCACTAAGTTGCCGTGCAGGCTCAATCTAACCACACGCCCCTGGCCGAAGTCAGGGCCTGAAGCGAATGAGTCCGGTTCAGGCACCTTGTTCGTGACGTAACGTCATGTCCCTTTCCGGCGCAGATAAGAAGCGCAGGTACATCACCGCTGATCAGGTAGCTGCCGAGACGACTCGGGTGAACCGGCCGGGTCCTGCGGCGGCTTGGTCGCCGATGCCGCGCTCCGCCAGGATCCAGCCATCCTCCCGCGGGTGCGGGTCGTCGACGGACATGGCTGATTGACGACGGGTCAGGTGCCGCACGTCCGCCTCGAAGGACGCGTTCAGCGGCGGCACGAGGTGAACGCGGGCGCTGTTTCCGGAACGGACGGGCACCGCGACCGCACAGCCCGGCCCTTAGACTGAGCGTGATGACCGCCCGGCAGGCCGTGATCACGCTCCCGGCGTGATCGGCCGGCGCGCAACGGCCGGGCCGTCGCTGCCGCAGTTTCCGCGGCGCCGTGCAAGACGGACGGGCACGACGACGGAGTCACGGACGGGGACAGGACACCACCGGACGGCTGCCGCACGGGCCCGCTCAACGAGGAAACCGAGCACGCCGTCCGGACCAGACGTCGTGCCGTGTCACATGGAGCCCATGCCTCGGGCGTGGGGTGAGGGGGAGGTCTACTCCGTGCACAGCATCATCGTGGTGCCGCCCGGCTGCGACGGGCCCGCGGGCCAGCTCAGGATCGCCCCGGGGCAGAGCCTCACCTTCGGGCGGGCGGCGGACAACGACCTCGTCATCGAGCACTCCGGTGTGTCACGGACGGCAGGGACGATCACCGCACACCACTCGTTCTGGATCCTGAGCAACGACAGCACCAGCCAGACGTACGTCGTGGAGAACCCGGAAGGAGCCGGTGAGCACGTCAAGGTCGTCCCCGGCCGCCAGGACGCTCCGGTCCCGTTCGAGTTCGCCCGGGTGGTCCTGCCGGCCGCCGGTGACCTGCTCGGCTTCGAAGTCTGGGCACCGAGCCACAGTTACCGGCACCGCGCTCTCAGCCCCGGCCAGGCCACGGCCCCGGCGTTCGCCCTGGACCGCACCAAGCGGTACTTCGCCGTGCTGACCGCCCTGTGCGAGCCCCGGCTGCGGGGCGCCCCGCACGCCCCGCTGCCCGCGGTCGACGAACTGGTCGAGCGGCTGCGCCCCACCTGGCCCGCTGCCAACCGGTCCTCCGTCTACTGGAACGTGGACTACCTCGCCGTCAAGCTCCGTCTCCGTCCCGAACCGGAAACCGCCGAGGCGGGCCGGCGCCTCAACGGCAAGAAGGAGTCCCTGGTCTCCCTCGCGCTCCGCTTCGACCTGGTCCGCGAGGACGATCTGATCGTCCTCGAAGCGCCCGCCGGCAGCGAGGTGACCTTGTGACGGGGCAGGAGCGGGCGTCACACGTCGTCCCCGTGCCGAAGGGGTACCGGGTCGGCCGCTGGGAGGTACGGCGACCGATCGCGTCCGGCGCGTTCTCCACGGTGTACGCGGCCCGCGCTGCCACGCCCGCCGACGGGCTTCCGTCCCGGGCGGCGCTGAAGTTCCTCGCGACCGGCACCCGCACGCCGCGTCAGGTGCGGCACCTGCGTGACCTGGCCGAGAGGGAGGTCCAGCTCCTCAGCCGCCTGCACGCGCCCCGCCTGATCCGCATGTACGAGACGCTCACCGTCGACGACCCGGACCACCCGGAGCTCGACGGCGCCACCGTTCTCGTACTGGAACAGGCGGCGGACTCCCTGGACGCCGTCCTGGACCGCACCCCGCGCCCCGCGCTCGGC
Source organism: Streptomyces gobitricini (assembly GCF_039532985.1). NCBI lineage: Bacteria > Bacillati > Actinomycetota > Actinomycetes > Kitasatosporales > Streptomycetaceae > Streptomyces > Streptomyces gobitricini. The sequence goes on from NZ_BAAASR010000002.1 coordinate 188,626, forward strand.
CCCCTCGTCCTCGCCGAGGTGTGCGCGGGCCTGCACCAGCTGCACCACGCGGGCTGGGTGCACGGCGACCTCAAGCCGGCCAACGTCCTGCTGATGAAGGACGGCACGGCCCGCCTCGCCGACTTCAGCACCTCCGCGGAACTCGACGGCACCCACGCCTACTCGCCGGCCTTCGCCACCCGCGACTACACCCCGCCGGAACTCCTCCGGCCCGAGACCAGCGCCCGCGGCACGCTGATCCGGCCCACCGCCGACATCTGGGCCTTCGGCGTCCTCGCCCATCTCGTGCTCACCGGCACTCACCCCCTGCCCGGCTCCACCCCCGAAGCCCGCTGCGACGCCGCCGCCCGCTACGCCCAGGGCATGGAGGAGCTGCGCCTCTCGCCCGACCTGCCCGAGTCCTGGCGGCACATCATCTCCGACTGCCTGTCCCGCACCCACGCGGAGCGGGCCGCCGCGCACGACACGGAGGCCCTCCTGACACGGGTGGAGCGGGCCGTGGGCGGGGCAGGCCCGGTACGCCGGCCACGCCGCCGCGCGGGCTTCCGGCGCCGCCACCCCGTGCTGGCCACGGTTCTCGCGAGTACCCTCCTGGCGACAGCGTGCGCGACGGCCGCCGGGTACGCGTACGTGAACCACGAGGACGGGACGCCGGTGTACGCGGCGCTGCCCGCGGCCTCGAAGGCCCCGGTCGGCCCGGACGGGAAGATCTCCTACGGCTACCACCGCTGCCCCGAGAACTCCGTCTGCTTCTTCAGCGAACACAACGGCAACGGCGAGATGTGCAGCTGGCGCGGCGACGACAGCGACTGGCTGTCGGGCGAGGAGACCTGCGCGTGGGCCGGAAACCAGCCGGTCCGGTCCGTCTACAACAACAGCGCCGCGGAGCGGGGCCGGGAGGGCCTGGCCTACTTCCGCGGCCCGGACTTCAGCCCCGCCGGCATCGACCGCCGCCGCCCCGTCCAGCGCACCGGCTGCACCTCCATCAACAGCATGGGCAACCTCTCCGGCACCTACGCCCCACGATCCCACCGTCTGGTCTCCGACTGCTTCACCTTCACCGCGATCATCGACACCCTCACCCACTGGTGAGCGGGCGGCCACCTGAAACATTCGAGGTTCCCGGCGGCGTCCTCCCGGAGCAGGCTCGCACCGGCACCCCACCGGGGAGTGCCGGCCCGAAGCCAAGGGGCCCCGGGGCGGTTCGCCGTTCCGCACGGGACAGGTGGTGCGCCCACGTCCGGTCCCCCCTTGGGCGCGTGGCCGTTGAGCACCAAGGATCGACCCGAACGGGAGGAACACCGTGCGCAAGGCCACGCTCTCCCTCGTGACAGTCGTCTCGATGGCGCTGCTGCTCCCGCAGCAGATCGCCTCGGCATCGACGACCTCCGAGGTCCCGGACCAGCCGCTCGCCACAGGCGAGGTGCAGGCGATAGGTCCCGGTCTCTACCTCTCCGAGAACGACACCTACCAGATCCACGAGAACGACGTGGACGGCGGACTCATGGGCCGCTCCCACACGGTGGCCGGGCAGCCCCAGGGGCTGGCCCTTGCCCAGGAGGCCCCCTCCGACCGTTCCGACCTCGGCGTGTTCGGACCCGGCTGGGAAGCCGAGTTCGTGGGCGGTCAGCTCAACCGTTCCCTCATCCAGGACTCCGGCCGGATCACCACCAAGGACCTGGACAGCGGCGAGACCACGCGGTACGACCTCACCAGCTCCTTCGACCGCCCCGACGGCGGCAGCGTCAACGGTTACACCGCCGCCGACGGCTCCACCCTGGTCGAAACCGTCCTGTGGGACGACCTGGCGGGTCGCATGAAGACCACCGTCGTGGAAACCCCCAACATCGATCTGGCCACCACCGCCGCCGATGACGACTCCTTCACCGACGAGCAGGGCAACGCCGTTCCGGCGTCCGACCTGAAGCTCGGATACACCTGGAGCAGGCTCTCCGTCAGCGGCGACGCCTGGCGCGTCACCGCCCTGGGCACCAAGGCGTACGGCGACACCACCGTGTCCTACGACGGCGTCGGCCGTGTCTCCACCGTGGCGGAGACCGCCACGGCCGAGGAGCCGGCCCGGACCGTCCGTGTCACGTACGCCGACACCAGCACCGCCTCCGGCGCCGCCCTCGGCGACATCGCCGGGCAGGTCAAGGACATCACCGTCACCGCCGGCTCCACCGTGCAGACCCTGGCCCGCTACCACTACGACGCCTCCGGCCTGCTGAAGCAGGTCGGCAACCCCGCCGCGGGAAGCGAGCTCAACAGCTACGCCTACGACGAGAGCGGCCGTCTGGCCACGGTGACCACCGACGGGGGACTGCAGTGGGAGCTGTCCTTCGCCGGGGACGCGGCCGCCCCCCAGGCGCTGGAGACCACCGGCAGCCCCGAGCCCGGATCCGCGGTCGAGGACGGCCCCGACCAGGGCACCGAGCCCGTCGGGTCCGGGATCGACGGCGCGACCGCCTATCCCAGCAAGTGCTGGGCCGCCAACCACTGGATGCGGTATCAGAAGAGCGGCTGCACCACGAAGGTCGCGCACTACGGCTGGCGCTGGCCCAGCTGGAAGACGACTCCCAGCGGCCGGCAGGTCAGGGGCATCTACAAGGACCACTGCACCAAGAGCCCCGACAAGCCCTCCGGCTGGAACTTCCGCCCCGCGTGCGACATGCACGACTACGGCTACGGCGTGATCGGCAACTCGTACACCAGCCACAGCCACTACCTCGACACCTCGAAGAAGAGCTCCGTGGACACGGTCTTCTACAACACCCTCAAGGACGACGTGTGTAGCGCCTACAGGGCCAAGGCGGCGTGCCGCAGCACCGCCTACACCTACTACCAGGCGGTCAAGTTGGAGGGCAACCCCAAGAACGGCGCGAAGGCCACGTAACAACGGCTTCCCCGCCCGCTCTTGACGGACAAGGGGGTCGGGCAGCACCTCGCTGCCCGGCCCTTCCGCGTCCCCGCCCGGCCCTTTCGTACGTACCCGATGGCCCGATCACCCGAGTCGATGGAGCACCAGTGAAGAGACCCGCATGGGGTCTGGTGACGGCCGTGTCAGCGGCCCTGTTGTTCACCGCGATACCCGCGCACAGCGCCCCCCTGTCCGACGACCCGACTCCCACCGCCGACGGCCCCGTCGCCGCTTCGCTCTTCGACACCACGCGGGACGGCTCCACCGTCCGCGTCAACGTCGTCACCGATCAGCGCGCGGATCTCGCCTCCGCCTCGCAGGCCGGCGAGACCCTCGTCTCCTACGACACCCTGCCGCTGGTCACACTCCGCGTCGACGGCGCGGGCCTGGAGGCGCTCTCCAGCACACCGGGCGTCGTCAGCGTGACCGAGGACGTCCCCGTTCCGCCCACTCTCGACGAATCCACCGCCGCCATCGGCAGCGACAGGACCACCGCCGCCGGTACGACCGGAGCCGGGGCCACGGTGGCCGTCCTCGACACCGGTGTGGCCGCCCGGCATCCCTTCCTCTCCGGGCGCGTCACCGCCGAGGCCTGCTTCTCCGTCAACGACGCGGCCTACGGGGCCACCAGCCTGTGCCCCGGCGGAGGCAGCGAGCAGGAAGGCCCCGGAAGCGCGGACACCGGCACCGGTCCCTGCGCCGCCATGGCAGCCGGCGTCTGCGCCCACGGCACCCACGTGGCCGGGATCGTCGCGGGTGACGGCACCGGCATCGGCGGCGCCCCCGCACACGGCGTCGCCCCGGGAGCGGACATCGCCGCGATCCAGGTGTTCACCAGGTTCGACAGCGACACCTACTGCGGCTCCGGCGCGAGCCCCTGCGTCCTGAGCTTCACCAGCTCCCAGATCAGGGGACTGGAGAAGGTCCTCGCGCTGAAGAAGGCCGGGACGCCCGTCGTCGCCGTCAACATGAGCCTGGGCGCCGGCCGTCACACCAGCGCCTGCGACGCCGATCCCCGCAAGAGGGTCATCGACAGCCTGCTCGCCGAGGGTGTCGCCACCGTCGTCGCCGCCGGGAACAGCGGCTTCGCCGACGCCGTCAGCACCCCGGGCTGCGTGTCCACGGCCGTGACCGTCGGCTCCACCACCGACGACGACCAGCTCTCCAGCTTCTCCAACCGCGGTCCGCTGCTCGACCTGCTCGCCCCCGGCACCAGCATCGTCTCCTCACTGCCCGGAGGCGTCTACGGCAGCAGGAACGGCACCTCCATGGCCGCGCCGCACGTCGCCGGCGCCCTCGCGGTCCTCAGGCAGGTCCATCCCGCCGAGGGGATCGGCGGTCTCGTCTCGCGCCTGGCGGACAGCGGCACCCCCCTCACCTACACCGGCGCAGCCACCCCCCGCATCGACGTCCACGCCGCCGTCGGCACCGCCACGCCCAAGCCGGGCGACGGCACCGGCAAGCCGCCGGCCTTCCGCTTCGACAACGACATGCCGGTGGCCATCCCCGACAGCACCGGCGCCAACGTGCCCGGCCGGCCCGCCGACTCCCCGATCGTGGTCACCGGACACCCGGACGGCGCACCGAACGACCTCGCCGTCAAGGTGAGTTACAGCCACGCCTGGATCGGCGACGTCCGCCTCGAACTCGTCTCGCCCACGGGCAGGACGTACCTGCTCAAGAGCGCGGACCTGAACACCGGCGGCACCGCCTACACGGGCGACTTCACGGTCGACGCCACCGGCCAGCCCTCCGACGGCGAGTGGCGAATGCGCGCCACCGACACCGACGACGGCTCCACCGGAAGCCTCAACACCTGGTCGCTGCACTTCCCCACCCCGTTCGAGAACACCACCGCCAGGACGATTCCCGACAGGGGCACCACCTCTTCCGCCGTCACCGTCTCGCGTGTCACCGGCAACGCCTCCGGCCCCTCGCAGGTGTACGTCGACCTCACCCATACCAAGATCGGCGATCTGGGGCTGACCCTGACCAGTCCCGACAACAAGGTCTTCACGCTCAAGGCCTACGGCTCCGAGCCCGGCGGCACCCTGAAGACCACGTACGGCATCGACGCCACCACCGCGACGGCCGCCGGCACCTGGACCCTGAAGGTCACCGATTCAGCGGGCGGTTCCACCGGGCAGCTCAACGCCTGGTCGCTCGGATTCCCCTCCTTCGAGAACCAGACCGTCAAGCAGATCCCCGACGCCGGTTACGAGCAGATCTGGACCAGGGTCACCGGCATGACCGGCACCGGCTCGGCCCACACACAGGTCTACGTCCACGTCGAACACGCCAATCTCGCCAACCTCAAGATCGACCTCGTCGCCCCGGACGGCTCGCTGCACCTCCTGAAGGGCTCCGGATCGCCCGAGGGGAGAGGCGTGATCAGGAAGACGTACACCGTCGACACCAGCGGCCAGTCCGCCAACGGCATGTGGAAGCTCCGCGTCGACGACGTCATGCCCGGCAGCACCGGCACCATCAACAACTTCGTGCTCAGGTTCTGACCCTGCCCGGTACACCGCGGGGGCGCGCCCCAGGCGTGCCCCCTGCCGGGCGGTCGGGAGCTCGACGCACGGTGCTCGCGGAAGTCGCTCCCCTGCCCGTACGGACAGTCGCCTGCGCCCTCCCCTATGAGGGGCCCCACGCCGCGGTGCGAGATCCGCGCCGTCGAGGTGGGCCCGGCCCTTGAGACGAGCCCGCGCGCCGGGGCGAACCGCCCCGTGCTCCAGTCGCCCCGGAATCCCGGATTCAGCCGACCGGAGAAACGTTTAAGCAGGTCAGAACGTTTCTCCGACCTGCGCTCGGTGGGGCGGGTGGGACTCGAACCCACGGCCGACGGATTATGAGTCCGCTGCTCTAACCGGCTGAGCTACCGCCCCTTACGGCGCGTCGCGCACATTTGTGCGCGCCGTCTGCCGCAGCATAGCCGCTCATACGATCTCCTGCTCCGGATGGTCGGCAACGCACGTCCATGAGGACCGCCTCACGCCCCGGACGGTTCCCTCCGAGGCGGAATCGGGGCGAAAAGAAAGGAGAGGGCCCATAGGACCCTCTCCCTCCACCGCTCCCCCGACTGGACTCGAACCAGTAACCCTCCGGTTAACAGCCGAATGCTCTGCCAATTGAGCTACAGGGGATCGCGCTCCCCCGACTGGACTCGAACCAGTAACCTGCCGGTTAACAGCCGGCTGCTCTGCCAATTGAGCTACAGGGGATTGCTGCGTTGCACCGAACGTACCCTCCCGGGGCGTCCCGGGCGGCGCTCGCTCGCTGCGACACATACATTAGCGCAAGCAGGGGGGTGCTCCGCCAATCGGTTCCCCGGGGTGATCTCCGGCCCTTACGGGTAGGCGGCCAGCACCGACGCCTAGGGAAGGGTGGCAGCCATGCGGTACAAGGTCACGTTCGTCGTTGGAGTGGCCCTCGGTTACGTCCTCGGCACCCGTGCCGGACGCGAGCGCTACGAACAGCTGCGGAAGTCCGCGCGCGAGTTCTCGCACAACCCGGCCGTGCGCAACGCGGCCGAGTCGGCAGCGCAGACCGGGAGGGAGGTGGCCGGCAAGGCGCTGCACACGGTGAGCGACAAGGTCGGGGACCGGATGCCCGAGTCGGTCGCCGAGCGGGTGCGTTCACTGAAGGAGCGCAGCCAGGGCAATGGCCAGGACGAGTGGGGGACCAGTAACACCTAGGGTGCGGCAGAATCTATCCCCATGGGGATAGTCGCCGGGTTGGACAGTTCGTCGGGTTTCACACGCATCGTCGTCTGTGACGCGGAAACGGGTGCGGTGCTGCGGCAGGGCTATGCGCCGCACCCCGTCGAGCCGAAGGCGACCGAGGTGGACCCGCAGGCGTGGCTGCTGTCGCTGGGCGAGGCCGCGTCGGGCGGGTTGCTCGAAGGCGTCCAGGCCATCGGCGTCTCCGCGCAGCAGCACGGGCTGGTGCCGCTGGACCGGCAGGGCGCGCTGGTGCGGCCCGCGCTGGTGGGCAACGACAAACGGGCCCAAGTGGCCGCCGCGGACCTGGTCGAGGCCTTCGGCGGCCGTCAGGCGTGGGCGGAGGCCGTGGGCTGCGTGCCGCAGGCGGCGCAGCCGGTGGCGAAGCTGCGGTGGCTGGCGCGCACGGAGCCGGAGGCGGCGGCGCGGGTGGCGGTGGTGATGCAGCCGCACGACTGGCTGGTGTGGCAGCTGCTGGGCCGGCCGGTGCGGCGGACGACCGACCGGGGCGCGGCGTCGGGTACGGGTTACTGGTCGGCGGGTACGGGCGCGTACCGGCCGGATCTGGTGGAGCTGGCGCTGGGGCACCAGGCCGCGCTGCCGGAGGTGCTGGGGCCCGCCGAGGCCGCGGGGACGACTCCGGAGGGGCTACTGATCTCCGCCGGGACCGGCGAGACCATGGCGGCCGCCCTCGGGCTGGGACTCGGGACCGGGGACGCCGTGGTGTCGCTCGGGGCGTCCGGCTCGGTCATGGCGGTGCACCACGAGGCGTTGGCCGACCCGCGCGGGATGATCACGGCGTTCGCGGACGCGGCGGGGATGCACCTGCCGGTCGTGCACACGTCGAACGCGGTCCGGGCCCTGCGCGGTACCGCCGAGATGCTGGGCCTGGACGGTGGTCTGGAGGAGCTGTCGGCGCTGGCGCTGAAGTCGACGCCGGGTGCCTCCGGGCTCGTACTGCTGCCCTATCTGGAGGGTGAGCGCACGCCTCAGCTGCCGCACACCGCCGGGACGTTGAGCGGGCTGCGGCGTGAGTCGATGAAGCCCGAGCATCTGGCGCGGGCGGCGTTCGAGGGCATGCTGTGCTCGCTGGCGGACGCGATGGACGTGCTGCGCGGGCGGGGCGTGGAGGTGCGGCGGGTGTTCCTGCTGGGGGCGGCCGCCGAACTCCCCGCGGTGCAGGCGGCGGCGCCGGCGATCTTCGGGGCGCAGGTGGTCGTCCCCCAGCCGGCCGATTACGCGGCAGTGGGTGCGGCGCGGCAGGCGGCGTGGGCGCTGGGGGTGTCGCGGGGCGCGCTGTCGCCGCACGAGCCGCCGGCCTGGCAGGGAGCTGCCGCCCAGGTCTTCGAGCCGGGCGAGGAGCTCGCGGTCGGCCGCGCGGTGCGTCAGCAGTACGGCGCGACCCGCGAACAGCTGCATCCCGGAGCCTTCTCGGGCTGACGGCCGGGGGCAAAGGACCGGAAAACCGAGTCGTCGGAGCGGGCGCGTCCGGCGATAGTTGAACCGTGCTCAGACAACTTCTCCGGATCCATCTGGGACCGTACAAGCGGCCCATAGCCCTGTTGGTGGCACTGCAGCTGTTGCAGACGTCCGCCACCCTCTACCTGCCGACGCTGAACGCGGACATCATCGACAACGGTGTCGTCCGGGGTGACTCCGGTTACATCCTCACGTACGGCGCGCTGATGATCGCGGTCTCCGTGGTGCAGGTCGTCTGCAACATCGGCGCGGTCTACTTCGGCGCGCGTACCGCCGCGGCGCTCGGGCGGGACGTGCGGGCGGCGGTCTTCGACCGCGTGCAGTCGTTCTCGGCGCGGGAGGTCGGTCACTTCGGGGCGCCTTCGCTGATCACGCGGACGACCAATGACGTCCAGCAGGTGCAGATGCTGGTGCTGATGGCGTTCACGCTGATGGTGTCGGCGCCGATCATGTGTGTGGGCGGCATCGTGATGGCCCTCGGACAGGACGTGCCGCTCTCCGGCGTGCTGCTCGCGGTGGTTCCGGTGCTGGGTGTCGCCGTCTCGCTGATCGTGCGGAGGATGCGGCCGCTCTTCCGGACGATGCAGGTGCGGCTGGACACGGTGAACCGGGTGCTGCGCGAGCAGATCACCGGCAACCGGGTGATCAGGGCCTTCGTGAAGGACGCCTACGAACGGGAGCGGTTCGAGCGCGCCAACGCCGATCTGACCGAGGTGTCGATGTCGACCGGCCGGCTGATGGCGCTGATGTTCCCCACCGTGATGACCGTGGTGAACATCTCCAGCGTGGCCGTGGTCTGGTTCGGTGCGCACCGCATCGACAGCGGCGGGATGGAGATCGGGGCGCTGACGGCGTTCCTGGCCTATCTGATGCAGATCGTGATGGCCGTGATGATGGCCACCTTCATGTTCATGACGGTGCCGCGCGCCGAGGTGTGTGCCGAGCGCATCGAGGAGGTGCTGCGTACGGAGTCGAGCGTGATCCCGCCCGCGGCTCCGGTGCGGGAGCTGCCGCGGCGCGGGCACCTGGAGGTGCGGGGCGCGGACTTCCGCTATCCGGGTGCCGAGGAGCCGGTGCTGCGCGGTGTCGACCTGGTGGCCCGGCCGGGCGAGACGACGGCGATCATCGGTTCGACCGGCAGCGGTAAGTCGACGCTGCTCGGCCTGGTGCCACGGCTGTTCGACGTCACGGGCGGCGAGGTGCTGGTCGACGGCGTGGACGTGCGGGACCTGGACCCGGGGCTGATGTCGCGGACGGTCGGTCTGGTGCCGCAGAAGCCGTACCTGTTCTCCGGGACGGTGGCGACGAACCTGCGGTACGGCAACCCCGGCGCGAGCGACGAGGAGCTGTGGCACGCGCTGGAGGTGGCCCAGGCCACGGACTTCGTACGGGAACTGGACGGCGGTCTGGAGGCGCCGATATCGCAGGGCGGGACGAACGTGTCGGGCGGGCAGCGGCAGCGCCTGGCGATCGCGCGGACGCTGGTGCAGCGGCCGGAGATCTACCTGTTCGACGACTCGTTCTCGGCGCTGGACTACACGACGGACGCTCTGCTGCGGACGGCGCTGGCGGCGGAGACCGCCGAGGCGACGGTGGTGATCGTCGCCCAGCGGGTGTCGACCATCCGGGACGCCGACCGGATCGTCGTCCTCGACGAGGGCCGGGTGGTGGGGGCGGGGCTCCACCACGAGCTGATGGCGGGCAATGAGACGTACCGGGAGATCGTGCTCTCCCAGCTGACCGAGGCGGAGGCAGCCTGATGGCGGGGCCGGCGGGACGGATGATGGCGGCGGCCGGGGGCCCCGACCAGCGGTCGATGGACTTCAAGGGGTCGGGGAAGCGGCTGCTGCGGCAGCTGCGGCCGGAGAAGGTCACGCTGTGGCTGATGCTGGCGGCCGGAGTGCTGAGCGTGGCGCTGTCGGTGGTGGGTCCGATGATCCTCGGCCGGGCGACCGACCTGATCTTCGCGGGGGTGGTCGGCCGGGAGATGCGGGACGGGCTCTCCAAGGAGCAGGCGCTGGCGGGACTGCGGGCCGGCGGGGACGGCGGGCTCGCGGACATGCTGTCGGGGGTGGACTTCCGGCCGGGCCAGGGCATCGACTTCGGTGCCGTCGGCGACGTACTCATGTTCGCGCTGGTCGTGTACGTGGCGGCCGGGCTGCTGATGCTGGTGTCGACGCGCATGTCGATCCGGGTGATCAACCGGACCGTGTACCGGCTGCGGGAGGACGTGCAGGGCAAGCTGGAGCGGCTGCCGTTGGCGTACTTCGACCGGGCGAAGCGCGGTGAGGTGCTGAGCCGGGCGACCAACGACATCGACAACATCTCGCAGACCATGCAGCAGACGATGGGCCAGCTGATCAACTCGGCGCTGACCATCGTCGGTGTGCTGGTGATGATGTTCTGGATCTCGCCGCTGCTGGCGCTGGTCGCGCTGGTGACCGTGCCGCTGTCGGTGGTCGTGGCGACGAGGGTCGGCAAGCGGTCGCAGCCGCACTTCGTGCAGCAGTGGAAGTCGACGGGCAGCCTGAACGCCCACGTCGAGGAGATGTACACCGGGCACGCGCTGGTGAAGGTCTTCGGGCGGCAGGACGAGTCGGCGGCCGACTTCCGCGAGCAGAACGACGCGTTGTACGAGGCCGGGTTCAAGGCCCAGTTCAACAGCGGGATCATGCAGCCGCTGATGTTCTTCATCTCGAACCTGAACTACGTCCTGGTGGCGGTGGTGGGCGGTCTGCGCGTCGCGTCCGGGACGCTGTCCATCGGCGACGTACAGGCGTTCATCCAGTACTCGCGCCAGTTCTCGATGCCGCTGACGCAGGTGGCGTCGATGGCGAACCTGGTGCAGTCCGGCGTCGCGTCGGCGGAGCGGATCTTCGAACTGCTGGACGCGGAGGAGCAGGAGCCGGACACCCCCGGCTCGGTCGGGCGTGCCGCGCCGCAGGAGGGGCGGGTGGCGCTGGAGAAGGTGTCGTTCCGCTACGACCCGGACCGGCCGCTCATCGAGAACCTCTCCCTGTCGGTGGAGCCCGGGCAGACGGTCGCGATCGTCGGGCCGACGGGCGCCGGCAAGACCACGCTCGTCAACCTGCTGATGCGGTTCTACGAGGTGACCGGCGGCCGCGTCCTGCTGGACGGGGTCGACTCGACGGACATGACGCGGGACGAGCTGCGGTCCCGGATCGGCATGGTGCTCCAGGACACCTGGCTGTTCGGCGGCACGATCGCCGACAACATCGCGTACGGCGCCTCGCGTGACGTCTCGCGGGAGGAGATCGAGGAGGCGGCACGGGCCGCGCACGCCGACCGGTTCATCCGTACGCTGCCGGACGGGTACGACACCGTCATCGACGACGAGGGCGCGGGCGTCAGCGCGGGCGAGAAGCAGCTGATCACCATCGCGCGGGCGTTCCTGTCGGACCCGGTGATCCTGGTGCTGGACGAGGCGACCAGCTCCGTCGACACCCGTACCGAGGTGCTCATCCAGAAGGCGATGGCGCGGCTGGCGCACGGGCGCACGAGCTTCGTCATCGCGCACCGGCTGTCGACGATCCGGGACGCCGACGTGATCCTGGTGATGGAGAACGGGGCGATCGTCGAACAGGGCACGCACGAGGAGCTGCTGGCGGCGGAGGGCGCCTACGCCCGCCTGTACGCGGCGCAGTTCGCGCAGGCGGTGGCGGAGGTCGACTGACGGGGAGGGACGGGAACGGGACGGACGACGGCAGGGGCGGGAACGGTGGCGGGCGCCGGGTGGGGGGGCGGGGGCCGATCAGTCCAGGTAGCCGCGCAGCTGGTCGGCGAAGGCGTGGTCCCGCAGCTTGTTGAGGGTCTTGGACTCGATCTGGCGGATGCGTTCACGCGTCACGCCGAAGATCCGTCCGATCTCCTCCAGCGTGCGGGGCCGGCCGTCGTCCAGTCCGTAACGGAGCTGGACGACCTTGCGTTCGCGTTCGCCGAGCGTCGACAGGACGGTCTCCAGGTGTTCGCGCAGCAGGAGGAACGCCGCGGACTCCACGGGGGACGCGGCGTCCCCGTCCTCGATGAGGTCGCCGAGCGCGACGTCGTCCTCCTCGCCGACCGGGGCGTGCAGGGAGACCGGTTCCTGTGCGAGGCGCAGGACCTCGCCGACCCGCTCGGGCGCCAGGTCGAGGTGGGCGGCGACCTCCTCGTGGGTGGGTTCACAGCCACGCTCCTGGAGCATCCGGCGCTGGACCCGTACGACCCGGTTGATGAGCTCGACGACGTGGACCGGGACACGGATGGTGCGGGCCTGGTCGGCGAGTGCGCGGGACATGGCCTGGCGGATCCACCAGGTGGCGTACGTGGAGAACTTGTAGCCGCGCGCGTAGTCGAACTTCTCGACCGCCCGGATCAGGCCCAGGTTGCCCTCCTGGACGAGGTCGAGCATGGTCAGGCCGCGGCCGACGTACCGCTTGGCCACGGAGACGACGAGGCGCAGGTTGGCCTCTATCAGGCGGCGCTTGGCCATCCGGCCCATGACGACCAGCCGGTCGAGGTCCAGCGCCAGCTGGGAGTCGAGGTCGGGGGTCCCGGCGAGCTTCTCCTCGGCGAACAGGCCGGCTTCGACACGGCGGGCGAGTTCGACCTCCTCGGCGGCGGTCAGCAGCGGGATGCGGCCGATCTCCCGGAGGTACTGGCGGAAGAGGTCGGAGGTCGGGCCGCCGGCCGCTTCGGCGGCGGGCCGGCTCCGAAGGGAAGGTGCCTGCTCCGGTTCGTCCGGGTCCGGTACGGCGTCGGGCAGGATCTCCGGGTGGTGGGGCGGGATGCCCTGTACGGGGACGGCGGTGGCCGTGGCCGGGTCGGTGTCGGTCAGGGTCCGGGTCTGCACGGGGGCGGCCTCCAGGGTGATCGCTGCCGGTTCGGGGGCGTGCGGCAGCGGGACGGCGGCGGCCGTGCCGCTGTTCTCCGTCCCGTACTCGATGAGCGGATCCGCGGGGGTGAGAGGCACACCGTCGGTGGGCCGGCCGCGCTCCGAGGACTCAGGCACCGCCCCCAGTGTGGGGTACGACACATCACCGCCAGTAGGGGCGTGCGGCCACTTTTTGCGACCGGTCGGTGACGCCTCGCGGTGACCGGTGACCGGTGACTGATGACTGATCACCGGCGGCCGTCGGCTCCGCCGCGGACGGGGCCGGGCCGCCCGGGGTGACGAAGTGTCCGGTGCTCCCGGCCGATACGGCACACAGTGTCGACGCCGGTGGGACCGCCGCCTCGTTAGGGTCGCGTCATGACGCACAGTTTCGCTCTTCACATCGCCGACGCCGAGCTCGGGCCCGAGCCGCTCGACCCGGGGCAGATCGTCTCCGGGACCCCCGAGGTGACCGGCAAGGTGGTGTGGGAGTCGGAGGACGGCAAGCAGGTCCGCGGGATCTGGCAGATCACCCCGGGCGTCGTCACCGACACCGAGGCGGACGAGCTGTTCGTTGTGGTCAGCGGCTCGGCGACCGTCGAGATCGAAGGCGGCCCCACGCTGCACGTCGGCCCCGGCGACATGGCGGTGCTGCGCGAGGGCGACCGGACGACGTGGACGGTGCACCGGACGCTGCGCAAGGTGTACGCGATCGGCCTGTGAGGCTCGGCCGGGCCCCCGGGGTTAGAGCGCGGCCGCGCCGTGGTTGCGGAGCGACTGTGCGTACTGCTGGAGAACCCACAGCTCGTTCTGGACGGCGGCCAGGTGGTCCGGGTCGCCGTGCGTGCCGAGACGGGCGAGGGAGCCCTGGACGTCACGGACGCGGCGGTCGACCGCGCGCAGGCGCACCTGGACGAGCTGGTCGCCCGCGTACGTCTCGTCGACGGTACGTCCGTGGATGACCTCCACGGCCAGCTCCGTGACCAGTGCGCGGACCGTGTCGTCGGGTGCGGCGTCCCGGACCCGCGCCAGGTACTCGGCGGCGTTGCTGATGCCCTGCTCGGCGCCGCCCGCTTCCGCGATGGTCCGGCGCACCTCGGCGTACGGCGGGGCGGTGAACTCGTCGGCGCCGTACGCGTCGAAGGCGGGTGAGACGAGGGCCGGGTGCTGGAGCGCCAGCTTCAGCAGCTCCCGCTCGGTGCGGTGGGCCGGGCTGCGCAGGTTGAGCGCCGGGCCGGAAGGCGCGGCCGGGGCCTTCGTCGCGGGTGCGGCGGGCGCGGGGCGGGTGGCGGGCGCGGGGCCCCGGCCGCCGCGGTCCCTGGCCCAGCGGGCGAACTGGGCGACGCGCTTGACGACGAACTGGGTGTCGAGGATGCCCAGCATGCCCGCGAGCTGGACGGCGACCTCGTGCTGCGAGGCGATGTTCTTGATGCGGGCGACGATCGGGGCGGCCTCGTCGAGGGCGGCGGCGCGGCCGGCCGGGGTCTCCAGGTCGTACCGGTTCACGATCTGGCGCAGCGCGAACTCGAAGAGCGGGGTGCGGGGCTCGACGAGGTCGGCGACCGCCTCGTCGCCCTTGGCGAGGCGCAGGTCGCAGGGGTCCATGCCGTCCGGGGCGATGGCGATGTACGTCTCGGCGGCGAACTTCTGGTCGTCCTCGAAGGCCCGCAGGGCCGCCTTCTGTCCGGCGGCGTCGCCGTCGAAGGTGAAGATGACGCGCGCCGAGCCGTTGTCCATCAGCAGGCGGCGGAGGATCTTGATGTGGTCGCCGCCGAACGCGGTGCCGCAGGTGGCGATGGCGGTGGTGACGCCGGCGAGGTGGCAGGCCATGACGTCGGTGTAGCCCTCGACGACGACCGCCCGGCTGGACTTGGCGATGTCCTTCTTGGCGAGGTCGATGCCGTACAGCACCTGGGACTTCTTGTAGATCGGCGTCTCGGGGGTATTGAGGTACTTGGGCCCGTTGTCGTCGTCGCGGAGCTTGCGCGCGCCGAAGCCGACGACGTCTCCGCCGACGTCCCGGATGGGCCACATCAGGCGGCCGCGGAACCGGTCGATGGGGTTGCGGCGGGACTCCTGGGAGAGTCCGGAGAGGAGCAGCTCCTTGTCGGAGAAGCCCTTGCCGCGCAGGTAGCGGGTGAGGTGGTCCCAGCCGGCCGGGCTGTAGCCGACGCCGAAGTGCTGGGCGGCGGCCTGGTCGAAGCCGCGCTCGGCGAGGAACTTCCGCCCGATCTCGGCCTCGGCGCTGTCGAGTTGCTCGACGTAGAACTGGGCGGCGGCCTTGTGGGCCTCGATCAGCCGGATCCGCTCGCCGCGCTGGTGGCCGGGGTTGTACCCGCCCTCCTCGTAGCGCAGGGTGATGCCCGCCTTGCCGGCGAGGCGCTCGACGGTCTCCGAGAAGGAGAGGTGGTCGATCTTCATCACGAAGGCGATGGTGTCCCCGCCCTCCTGGCAGCCGAAGCAGTGGAAGAGACCCTTGCTGGGGCTGACCTGGAAGGAGGGGGACTTCTCGTCGTGGAAGGGGCACAGGCCCTTGAGGTTGCCGCCGCCGGCGCTGCGCAGCTGGAGGTACTCGGACACGACGGCGTCGATCGGGACCGCGTCCCGAACCGCCTTCACGTCGTCATCGTTGATCCTGCCGCCTGCCACGCCTGAATCTTACGGGGGCCGCGGCGGTCGCCCGGCGGGAAACGGGGCCTACGGGCGGGGCAGGACGGCGGTAAGCGGTGTCGAGGGGTCGGCGAGGGCCTCGGGGTCCACGGGCGCACCGGAACGGATGAGGTCCTGGATGGCGGGTGTGACGTCCCACACATTCACGTTCATCCCGGCCAGCACCCTGCGGTCCTTCAGCCAGAAGGCGATGAACTCGCGCTTCCCCACGTCGCCGCGGAGCAGTACCTGGTCGTACGTGCCGGGCGGGGCCCAGCCGCTGTACTCCATGCCGAGGTCGTACTGGTCGGAGAAGAAGTAGGGGACCCGGTCGTAGGTGACGTCCTGGCCGAGCATGGCGCGGGCGGCGGCGGGGCCGCCGTTGAGCGCGTTGGCCCAGTGCTCGACCCGCAGCCGGGTGTGGAGGAGGGGGTGCTCGGCGGCGGCCACGTCGCCGGCGGCGTGGATGTCCGGGTCGGAGGTGCGCAGCGACGCGTCGACGGCGATGCCGCCGCCGTGGGCGCGGTCGACGAGGGCGAGGCCGGCGTTCTCGGCGAGGGTGGTGCGGGGGGCGGCGCCGACCGCGACCAGCACGGCGTGGGCCGGGTGCTCGTCGCCGTCGTCGGTGCGGGCGGCCAGCACCATGCCGTCCTGGCCGACGATCTCGGTGAGGCGGGTGCCGAAGTGGAAGCGGACGCCGTGCCCGGCGTGCAGGTCGGCGAAGAGCTGGCCCAGCTCGGGGCCGATGACCTGGTGGAGGGGGGTGGGGGCGGGTTCCACGACGGTGACCTCGGCGCCGTACCCCCGCGCGGCGGCGGCGGCCTCCAGGCCGATCCAGCCGGCTCCGGCGATGACCAGGTGGCCGTTGTCGCGGCCGAGCGCGGCGAGGGTGCCCTGGAGCAGGTCGGCGTGGGCGAGACGCCGCAGGTGGTGGACGCCGGCGAGGTCGGTGCCGGGGATGTCGAGGCGGCGCGGTTCGGCGCCGGTGGCCAGCAGCAGCTTGTCGTAGCGGATGGTGGTGCCGTCCCCGAGGCGTACCGACTTGGTGGCGCGGTCGACGGCGGTGACGGGCTGGCCGATGTGGAGCTCGATGTCGTTCTCCGCGTACCAGGCGGACTCGTGGACGAAGGCGCGCTCGCGCGGTTCCTTGCCGGTGAGGTAGCCCTTGGACAACGGCGGACGCTCGTAGGGCGGGTCGTTCTCGTCACCGATGAGGATCACGCGGCCGTGGAATCCCTCGGCGCGGAGTGCCTCCGCCGCCTTGGCCCCGGCCAGTCCCCCGCCGACGATGACGAAGGTCTGATCTGCGTCGACCACTTGTTGCCTCCTGGTGGTTCCGGGATTGTCACGCTACGCCGTCGGCCCCCCGCAGCGTCCCGTACGGAGCGTGATGGGGGAAGGGGACGTCCGGCGGAAGTCGTCCGGCGGACGTCGTCCGCGGGAGGCGGGAGTCAGCGGGGGCCGGTCAGGCGGGCGTGGAGGGTGCGGGCGGAGGCGTCGGTGAGGGAGGAGATCTGGTCGACGATCACCCGCTTGCGGGCCCGGTCGTCGGGTGCCGTGTCGAACAGGGCTCGGAACTGGGGGTCCAGCCCCTCGGGCGCGCGGGCGGTCAGCGCCTCGGCCAGCTCGGCGAGCACGATCCGCTGGTCCGCCCGGAGCGCCTCCTGCTCGGCGCGCTGCATCACGTACCGGTCGGCGACCGCTTTGAGCACCGCGCACTCGTTGCGGGTCTCGCGCGGTACGACCAGTTCGGCGGCGTACCGGGTGAGGCGGCCCGCGCCGTGGGCCTGGCGGGTGGCGGCCTCGGCGGCGAGGCAGAAGCGGCCGATCAACTGGCTGGTGGCGTCCTTGAGGCGGGCCTGGGCGGTCGCGCTGCCGTCGTAGCCGTGCGGCCACCACTCCTGCTCCATGAGCCGGTCGAGGGCGTCGGCGAGCTCCTGCGGGGAGGTGTCGGCGGGGACGTACCGCCCGATGGCGACGCGCCAGATGTCGGCGCGCTCGGGTTCGGCGAGGAGGAGGTTGGGGTCGAGGTGCCCGGCGTGGAGGCCGTCCTCGAAGTCGTGGACCGAGTAGGCGACGTCGTCGGACCAGTCCATGACCTGCGCCTCGAAGCAACGGCCGTGTTCGGGCGCGCCCTGGCGGACCCAGGCGAAGACCGGGAGGTCGTCCTCGTAGACCCCGAACTTGGGTGAGCCGGGGTCGGTGGGGTGGGCGCCGCGCGGCCAGGGGTACTTGGTGGCGGCGTCGAGGGTGGCGCGGGTGAGGTTGAGGCCGACGCTGACGACCTCGTCGGTGCCGTCGGCGTGGAGGAACCGCTTGGGTTCGATCCGGGTGAGCAGGCGCAGCGACTGGGCGTTGCCCTCGAAGCCGCCGCAGTCCTCGGCGAAGTCGTTGAGGGCCTGTTCGCCGTTGTGCCCGAAGGGCGGGTGGCCCATGTCGTGCGAGAGGCAGGCGGCCTCGACGAGGTCGGGGTCGCAGCCGAGGGCGGCGCCCAGCTCACGGCCGACCTGGGCACACTCCAGGGAGTGGGTGAGCCGGGTGCGGGGGCTCGCGTCCCAGGCGTGGCTGCGGGAGCCGGGGGTGACGACCTGGGTCTTGCCGGCCAGCCGTCGCAGCGCGCTCGAGTGCAGCACGCGTGCGCGGTCGCGCTGGAACGCGGTGCGGCCGGGCCGCTTGTCGGGCTCGGGGGCCCAGCGCTCGGTGGCCGTCTCGTCGTACGTACCGTCCATGCCGTCCATGCCGTCCATGCACTGAAGGTAACCGCAGGGACTGACGGTGAACCGGTCAGACGGTGACCAGTTGCGAGGGACCGGTGGTGAGCGGTGCCGTGGCGAGGGCCTGGTCATAGCGGTGGAGGACGAGCCGGGCGAGCGCGGGGTGGGGTCCGAGGGGTGCGGCGGCGAGCCGGGGGGCGGCGGCCGCGCTGCGGGTGGCGAACAGGCCGGGGGCGGTGAAGTACGAGGCCACGGCTATGCGGTGGCGGCCCTGGGCGGTGAGCGCTCGGATGGCGCCCTGGACGGTGGGGGCGGCGGCGGAGGCGTAGGCGGGGACGACGGGTACGCCGCCGAGGCGCTCGCTGAGCAGCCGGGCGGTCCGCCGGGTGTCGGCGGCGGAGTCGGGGTCGCGGGATCCGGCCGCGGCGAGGACGACGCCGGTGGAGCGGCTGGTGCCGTACGCGGTGCGCCAGCCGGCTTCGATGAGCCGGGCGTGGAGCGCTTCGACGAGCAGGGGGTGGGGGCCGAGCGGGGCGGCGACGCGCACGCGCAGGTGGGGTGCGGTGGCGGCGGCGCCGGGCAGGTCGTGCTTGACGTGGTGACCGCGGCTGAGGAGGAGGGGTACGAGGACGGCGTCGCCCTCCGGCAGGCCGGCGAGGGTGTCGGTGAGGAGGGGCGCGTTCAGTTCGATGTGGCCGAGCCTGACCGGCAGACCGGGCCGGAGTTCGCGGACCCGGTCGAGCAGGGCCTTCACGGTGGTCAGCGCGCGGGGGTCGCGGCTGCCGTGGGCGACGGCGACGAGGGTGGGCAGGTGGGGTGTGCTCATGGGCCTGCGCGTTCCGTTCGTTCCGTTGAGGCGGGGGTGGGTCGGCCGGGTGCCGGGCCGGGCGGTGGCGCGGGTGAGCGGCTGGGCGGCTGGGCGGTGCTGTCGGGGGGCTGGGGCTCGTGGGGGTCGGCCGGCTCCGTCATGAACCGATGGTGGCGGACGGGTGTTGCCGGGGCGTTGCGTGGCGGTGACGGGTGTTTTCCGCCGGCTCACCGGCCGCGCGGGTGGGCCGTCGGACCGGTCCGGGCCGGCCTCAGCCGGTCGAGACCCAGACGCGGAGGGGGCCGGTGGCGGCGAAGCCGTGGCGGAGGGCGGCCGTGAGGTCGTCGCCGTGTTCGTATCCGACGACCGGTGTGCCGGGCCTCAGGCGGGTGATCGCGGCGAGGCAGCCGGGCCAGGGGTCTGTGCCGAACAGGTTGGAGACGCCCGTGACGTCCGGGGCGGTGCTGTGGCTGACGACCGCCCCGGCGACGATGCGGCCGTCCGGTGCGCGGCCGGCGAGGACGGTGGTGGCCGGGTCGGCGAGGAGGACGGGCGGGAAGAGGCCCATGGGGTGCCCGTCGCTCCAGGCGGTTTCCCATGCGGCGAGTTCGGCGGCGGTGCGGACCGGCTCCCAGGGCGCGGCGCCGGCGAGAGGGGGTACGGGCGCGGCGGCGGGGCGGTGGATCCACTGGGCGTCGAAGAGCGGTTCGAAGCCGTGCCCGGTGAGGTCGAGGGTGGCGAAGCCGTCCTTGACCGAGCATCCGGGCGCGCGCCGGTCGATGCCGTCCAGCACGTCGTGCGTGGCCGCGTCGGGTACGAGGGTGACGGCGTCCGGGTAGTACGGCGGGGTCCGGCGCGGGTGGGTCCAGGCGCGGTCGCCGAAGGCGCCGGCACCGCGGCCGTGGGCTCGGCACATGGTGTCGCACCACTCGGCGTTGTTGCGGGCGGCTGCACGGGCCCAGGGGCCGGATGTGGTCACGCGGGACATCGTGCCAGGGCGTACGGCGGAGAACGATCTCTTTTACCCGCTACCTTATTTTCGAAACGCGGAATAAGTTTTCCGCTCACAGGAAGTGGGGGTCTCATGAGTGGTACGCAGAGGGCGCTGCCACGCCGCGCTGTCGCGGAGCTCGTCGGTACCGGGGCTCTTGTGGCGGTCATCATCGGTTCGGGCATCCAGGCCACCGGCCTCAGTCAGGACGTCGGGGTGCGGCTGCTGGCCAACTCCCTGGCCTCGGCCATCGGACTCGGGCTGCTCATCGCCCTGTTCGCCCCGGTCTCCGGCGCCCACCTCAACCCGGTCGTCACGCTCTCCGTCTGGTGGACCGGGAGGCGCGCCCCGGGCGGGCTGACCGGCCGGGAGGTCTCCCTCTACATCACCGCCCAGCTGACCGGGGCGGTCGCGGGTGCCCTGCTCGCCGGAGCCATGTTCGGGCGGAGCCCCGGCAGCTGGTCCACCCAGGCGCGGTCCGACGGCCACCTGCTGCTCGGCGAGACCGTCGCGACGGCAGGTCTGGTGCTGCTCGTCCAGGGCCTGGACCGCATCGGGCGGGCCCACCTCGCGCCGCTCGCGGTCGCCGCGTACATCGCCGCCGCCATCTGGTTCACCTCGTCCGGCTCGTTCGCGAACCCGGCCGCGACGGTGGGTCGCTCCCTCACCGACTCGTTCACCGGCATCGCGCCCGCGTCGACGCCGGGCTTCATCGCCGCCCAGCTCCTCGGCGGCCTGCTGGGGGCGGGGCTCGCCGCGCTCCTGTACGGCGGCCTGCCGCCGTCGAGATCACACGTGCCGCACTGAACCGGACGGGCCGCCGCGGCGTCGGAGGAGTCGGAGGTGGGACGTGGGATTCCGACAGGGTGTGCGGTCCGTACGGTCGAGGCTGAAGTGGCCGGTGAGCCGGCGCGGACAGCGGCGGCTGACGCAGGGCGTCATGCTGGGGTGCGTGCTGGCGCTCACCCCCGCGACGTGGACGCACGCCGCCGCCGACGGCCGGCTGCGCACGGCGGCGGACGTGCCGGCGCGGGACGTGGCCGTCGTCTTCGGGGCCGGGTTGTGGAAGGGCCGCCCGACCCCGTACCTGGCACACCGGCTCGACACCGCCGCCGCGCTGTACCGGGACGGCAAGGTGAAGGTCCTCCTCGTCACCGGTGACAACGGCCGCGCCGAGTACGACGAGCCGGACGCCATGCGCGCGTACCTGAGGGAACGGGGCGTACCGGACGGGCGGATCGTCAGCGACTACGCGGGCTTCGACACCTGGGACTCGTGCGTCCGCGCGAAGAAGATCTTCGGCGTGGACCGGGCCGTCCTGGTGACCCAGGGCTTCCACATCCGCCGGGCGGTCACGCTCTGCCGGACGGCGGGCATCGACGTGTACGGGGTCGGGGTCGACGAGCCGCGCGACTCGGTCTGGTACTACGGCGGGGCGCGTGAACTGGTGGCGGCGGGCAAGGCGGCGCTGGACGCGGCGCTCAAACCGGATCCGAGGTTCCTGGGCCGCGAGGAGAAGGGCGTGACGGAGGCGCTGGGGCGCCGACGCGCCTCACCGGCGGCGCCGGTGGGGGTGGAGCCGGCCGTACCGGGCCCGTAATGCGCCGTGTCGGTGGACGTAACACGCGCGCCGCATGCTCGGGGGCATGCTCACCGCCACCACCGCCACGCACTGTCCGTACTGCGCGCTGCAGTGCGGGATGAACCTCCGGCCCGTCGGCGACGGCGTCGAGGTGGTGGAACGTACGGACTTCCCCGTCAACCGGGGAGCCCTGTGCGGTAAGGGACGTACCGCACCCGCGGTGCTCTCCTCCCGGGTCAGGCTGGACGGGCCCCTGGTCCGACGCCCCGCCACCGGCAGGCTCGAACCGGCCACCTGGGAGGAGGCCCTGCGTACCGTCGCCGACGGTCTGCGCGGCACCAGGGAGGAGTACGGGGCCGACGCCGTCGGGGTCTTCGGCGGAGGCGGGCTCACCAACGAGAAGGCGTACACGCTCGGCAAGTTCGCCCGGCTGGTCCTGGGCACCTCGCAGATCGACTACAACGGCCGGTTCTGCATGTCGTCCGCCGCCGCCGCCCACCAGCGGGCCTTCGGGCTCGACCGGGGGCTGCCGTTCCCGCTGGAGGACATCCCCCGCACCGGCTGCGTGATCCTCGTCGGGTCGAACCTGGCCGAGACCATGCCTCCCGCCCTGCGCTACCTCACCGAGCTGAAGGCGAACGGCGGCAGGCTCATCGTCGTCGACCCGCGCCGCACCCGCACCGCCGAACAGGCCGACCTGCACCTCGCGCCGCGTCCCGGCACCGACCTGGCCCTCGCGCTCGGGCTGCTGCACCTGGTGGTCGCGGAGGGGCGGACGGACGAGGAGTTCATCGAGAGCCGTACGACGGGCTGGGCCGAGGCCCGCGCCGCCGCCATGTCCCACTGGCCCGCGCAGGTCGAGCGCATCACGGGCGTGCCCGTGCCGCAGCTGCGGGAGGCGGCGGCGATGTTCTGCGACGCCCCCGAGGGCATGGTCCTCACCGCACGCGGCCCCGAGCAGCAGTCCAAGGGCACCGACACCGTCGGCGCCTGGATCAACCTGTGCCTGGCCACCGGCCGCGCGGGCCGGCCCCTGTCCGGCTACGGCTGCCTCACCGGACAGGGCAACGGGCAGGGCGGGCGCGAGCACGGGCAGAAGGCCGACCAGCTGCCCGGCTACCGCAAGCTCGACGACCCCGCCGCCCGCGCCCACGTCGCCGGGGTGTGGGGCGTCGACCCCAACACCCTCCCCGGGCCCGGCCGCAGCGCCTACGAACTGCTCGACGCGCTCGGCACCGACATCAAGGCCCTGCTGCTGATGGGCTCCAACCCGGTCGTCTCCGCGCCCCGTGCCGCGCACATCCAGGAGCGGATCGAGTCGCTGGACTTCCTCGCCGTGGCGGACGTGGTGCTGTCGGAGACCGCCGCGCTCGCCGACGTCGTCCTGCCCGT
This sequence comes from Streptomyces gobitricini, assembly GCF_039532985.1. Lineage (NCBI taxonomy): Bacteria > Bacillati > Actinomycetota > Actinomycetes > Kitasatosporales > Streptomycetaceae > Streptomyces > Streptomyces gobitricini. The sequence goes on from NZ_BAAASR010000002.1 coordinate 211,756, forward strand.
CACCCAGTGGGCGGAGGAGACCGGCACCCTCACCAACCTGGAGGGCCGCGTCCTGCTGCGCCGCCGTGCCGTCGACCCGCCCGAGGGCGTACGGACCGACCTGGAGGTGCTGAACGCGCTCGCCGCGCTGCTGGGGTGGGAGAAGGGCTTCGCCACGGACCCCGAGGAGGTCTTCGACGAGCTGCGCCGCGCCTCGGCCGGCGGGCCCGCCGACTACGCGGGCATCAGCTACCGCCGCATCGCGGAGGAGGACGGCGTCTTCTGGCCGTGCCCCGAGCCCGGCCACCCCGGCACGCCCCGGCTGTTCCTGGAGCGGTTCGCGACACCGGACGGGCGGGCGCGGTTCGTGCCCGTCACCCACCGGGCGGCGGGCGAGGAGACCGACGCCGCGTACCCGGTGGTGCTGACGACCGGGCGCGTCGTGTCGCAGTACCAGTCGGGCGCCCAGACCCGGCGGGTCGACGAGCTGAACGCCGCCGCGCCCGGGCCGTTCGTGGAGCTGCACCCCCGGCTGGCCGGGCGGCTGGGGGTCGCCGAGGGAGAGCCGGTGGCGGTCGTGTCGCGGCGGGGGCGGGCGGTGGCGCCCGCGCGGATCACCACCGGCATCCGGCCGGACACGGTGTTCATGCCGTTCCACTGGGCCGGGGAGGGCCGGGCGAACACGCTCACCAACCCGGCGCTCGACCCGACCTCCCGGATGCCCGAGTTCAAGGTGTGCGCTGTGCGTCTCGAAGCGGTGCGTCCGCAAGCCGGCCCGGCTCCGCAGGCGGGCGTGGTTCCGGAGGAAGACCCGGCTCCGCGGGCGGGCACGGCTCCGCAGGCGGCTCCGCCCGTGGGCGGCGGCCCGGCCGTGAGCGGCGGCCCGGCCGTGGGTGGCGGCTGAGCCAGTCCCCGCCCGCTATCGGCTCCCCGAGCCGCACGACGGACGTGGCGACGTACACCCACGCCCGGACCCTCGCGCCGTCCCTGATCCGCACCGCCTCGCACACCTCCCGGTCGTACCCGTCCTCCAGGAGGTCCAGGAGGGCGAGGAGTTCCTCGTACGCGCCCGGCGCGGCGCCGACCAGCTCCCCCGCCACCCGCCCGGCGCCCCGGACCAGGTAGGGGTAGCCGGGCCCGCCGTACAGCACGGCGCCCGCCAGCAGGGCCGGTTCCTCCGCCGACGTACGGCCGCGCAGGAACAGGTCGTGGTTGTACTGGCCCGGGCGCAGCGTCCCGTACACGAAGAACGGCAGCTCCCGGCCCGGTGCGCTCATCGCGCCGACGTCTCCCGCTGGAGCCACGCCAGGTACTGGGCGCTCCCCCGTACCACCGGAGTGGCGATGATCTCGGGGGTGTCGTAGTCGTGCTTCGCGGTGAGGTACGCCTCCAGCGCGTCGTAGCAGCCCTCCGTGGTTTTGAAGAGGACCTGCCACTCCTGGCTGGTCTCGATGGCGTTCTGCCAGTGGTAGACGGAGGTGACCGGACCGGAGATCTGCGCGCACGCGGCGAGCCGCGCCTCCACCGCGCCCCGGGCCAGTTCCTCCGCCTTCTCGGCGCTGTCTGTCGTGGTGAGTACGGTCAGGGCCAGGGTCACGGTCTCTCCTCCGCGCGTCGTCTCCGCGTGCCGGTCCTCACGCCACGGTGGCGAACCGCGCCGCGTACAGCCGAGCGTACGCACTCTCCGCCGTCGGCGGGGCCGGCGGTGGGGGCGGCGGGACGAGGGCGGGTGGGCCCCGGGGCGGCCGCGCCGGCGTGGTTCAGCTCCCGTAGGCGCGGACGGACTTGGCGTCGCGCAGGGCGTTGGCCCACCAGGCGAGCTGGTCGAGCATCGCCTTGGCCGCGGCGTCGGGGGCGGTGGGGTCCTTGTGGCGGCCGTCCTCGTCGAAGTGGCCGTGGGCGTTGTGGAAGGAGACCGTGTCGCGGACGGTCACGGCGTGCATCTCGGCGAAGACCTGGCGCAGTTGCTCGACGGCGCGCAGACCGCCGGACATACCGCCGTAGGAGACGAACCCCACGGGCTTGGCCTGCCATTCGGCGAAGTGCCAGTCGATGAGGTTCTTGATGGACGCGGGGAAGGAGTGGTTGTACTCGGGGGTGATGACGACGAAGGCGTCGGCGGCGGACAGGGTGGGGCTGACCTTGGCGAGCCGGTCGCGGACGGCCGGTGCCGGGTCGTGGGACAGGGAGGTCGGCAGGTCGGTGTCGGGGTCGGCGAGGTCGATGACGTCGACGGTGAAGTCGGTGCGCCGGGTGGCGTGGGCGAGGAACCAGTCGGCGATGACGGGGCCGAAGCGGCCTTCGCGGTTGCTTCCGACGATGACGGCCAGCGTCAGGGGCGAGGTCTGGGTGATCTCCATGGGGAAGACCTTCGTACCTCGACCAAAGTTGAGGTCAAGTCACTGCCGAGCGGATGACGGGCGACGAGCCGGGCCCCCCACGGACCGGGACCGCGCCGGCCGGTCGAGGGCCTCCCACCCAGGGGCACCTTCACCCGTTCGGGGCGGCGCGCCGGTGGCACCGGCGAACCGGCGCTGACCTGCGGTGACGCGGGACGTCCACACCGACACGCCGACCCGGACGGCGCAATCTGATGGGGCATCAGGAGGCGGGCGCGGCGAGCGGCGCCTTACCTCGGAGACAGGACATCCACCCGTCACGCCCCGCCTCTCGCGCGCCCCGGAGGACCCCATGCGCACCACTGCCCGCCTGCTGACCGTCACCGCGCTGGCGGCCGTCTCGCTCGGCGCCCCCGCCTCGCCGACCGCGTACGTCGCCTACGCCGGTGACCTCGGGAAGCTGGAGGTGTACCCGTCGACCGCCGAGCCGGGCGAGACCGTCACGGTCAACACCACCGCGTGCGGCAAGAAGGGGCACGGCATCGGCGACGCGCAGTCGCTCGGCGCGGGCGACTTCAAGCTGTCGCCGGGCACCCACAAGGACGTCGTGATCGGCCAGTTCACGGTCCCCACCCGCACCAAGCCGGGCACCTACGCCATCGCCGTGGCCTGCGACAACGGCAAGACCGCCACCGGTGACCTGGTCGTCAAGCACGGCGGCGGCCACAGCTCCGGCGGGCACGACTCGGGCGGCCAGAGCACGGGCGGGCACGACCAGGGCGGCCACGTCCCCAGCGGCCACGTGAAGACCGGGGTGGGCGGCAGCGTCGGCCCCGACACCACCCAGATCGCGGCGGGAGCGGCCGTGCTGGTCGCCTCCGCCGCAGGCGGGGTCTGGCTCCTGCGCCGCCGGGCGAGCGGCGCGCAGGACAGCTGACGGGGTCCGTCCCCGTACCCCCGCCCCGCTCCCCGCCCCCGCCGCGTGTGTCCCCGAGACCGCGGCGCGGGCGGGGAGCCCCACACCCGCGAGGGCAGCCATGACCGACGACACCAGGAGTGGGACGGAGAACGGCACGGGCACCGGCTCAGGCATGGGCAAAGGTTCTGGCACCACCGGCACCACCGGCACCAGGGGCAAGGGCTGGGGCATAGCCGTCGCCGCGTGCGTCGGCCTCTGGCTCGTCCAGAACGGCTCCGCGGAGCTGACCCCGCCCGTCCCGACCGCCGCCGAGGCCTTCGCCGCCGGACCGCACCGGCACACCGACGCGGCCGCCGCGCCGCTGCCCCCCTCGGCCCCGGTCCGCATCCGCATCCCCGAGATCGGGGTCGACGCCCCGGTGATGCGCCTGGGCCTCGCCCGGGACGGCAGCCTGGAGGTGCCACCGGCCGGGAACCCGAACATCGCCGGCTGGTACAAGGACGGCACCCCGCCCGGGGCCCGGGGAACGGCCATCGTCGCCGGCCACGTCGACAACGCGGAAGGCCCCGCCGTCTTCTACGCGCTGGGCAGCCTCAAGAAGGGCCACTGGATCGAAGTCACCCGCCGCGACGACCGGACCGCCGTCTTCACCATCGACGCCATCGAGGTGTACGACAACGAGGACTTCCCCGACCGGAAGGTCTACGGGCCCGCCGACCGCGCCGAGCTGCGCGTGATCACCTGCGGCGGCGCGTTCGACAAGAAGACCGGCTACCAGGGCAACGTCGTCGCCTACGCCCATCTGATCGGCGTCCGCTGACCGGACGTCACCCCCACTGGTCGAAGGCCAGCTTCGCGACCAGCGAGAAGACCACCACCAGCAGCACGCCCCGCACGAACTCCGCGCCCCCGCGCAGCGCCATCCGCGCCCCGGTCATCCCGCCCGCCAGGTTGAACAGCGCCATCAGCGCCGCCAACCGCCACAGCACCGTGCCCTGGTAGGCGAACATCGCCAGCGCCCCCGCGTTGGTGCACACGTTCACGATCTTGGCCGTGGCGGAGGCGGTCACCAGGTCCAGGTGGAGCACGGCGGTCAGCGCCAGCACCAGGAACGTGCCGGTGCCGGGACCGAAGAGGCCGTCGTAGAAGCCGATCCCGCCGCCGACGAGGACGATCGCCGTGACCACCCGCGCCCTGGTGACCGGGCCCTCACCCGCACCCGTGCCGAAGGACGGCCGCAGCATCACGAACGCCGCCACCCCCAGCAGCACCACCATGATGACCGGCCGCAGGACGGCACTGCTGATCCCCGCCGCGAAGAACGCCCCGCCCATCGACCCGGCCAGCGCCGCCAGCCCGATCCGCACGGCCGTCCTCACCCGCACCGGCGCCTTGCGTACGTAGGTCACGGCGGCCCCCGTCGTCCCCACGATCGCCACCGCCTTGTTGGTGCCGAGGATGTGGGCGGCCGGGACCTGCGGGAGACCCAGCAGCAGCGCGGGCAGCAGAAGCAGCCCGCCGCCGCCCACCACGGCGTCGATCCAGCCCGCCAGGAGAGCGGCCGCGCAGAGGAGGACCAGAGTGGTCAGCGATATGTCGGGCACGACCGAGACCCTATGGACGGGACACGTGTGCCGTCCAAGAGATGAGCGAGGCTTGAGCTGCCTCTGAGGTTCAGGCGCGCACCCCGCTCCGGAGCCCGCACCCCGCTCCCGAGCGCGGTCCCCTCACCGGCGGCGGCGGCCGTCGCTGAGGTCAGCTTTCCGTGCGCGAAACAATCGGGATGCGGCCGGGAAACACCGCCGACGCACGCTGGCGAGCATGAGTCAACGGATCGTGGTGGTCGGCGGAGGCACGGCGGGCGCTCGCCTCGCCGAGCGGCTGCCCGTCACCCTGCTCGGCGAGGAGCCGCACGCCCCGTACAACCGGGTGCTGCTCGCGGACGTCCTGGCCGGGCGGTACGGGCCCGAGGTCATCACCCTGCCGTCCCCCCGGAACGACGGGGCGCGGCACGAGGTGCGGGTGACCGGGATCGACCGCGCCGCCCGGGTGGTGCACTGCGCGGACGGCGAGGCGTTCGCGTACGACCGGCTGGTTCTGGCCACCGGCTCGAACCCGGTGCTGCCGCCGCTGCGTGGCCTGGGCGGCGGGCGGCTGCCGTCCGGGGTGCACGCGTTCCGGACGCTCGACGACTGTCTGGCACTGGACGCGCTGGTCCGCCCCGGTGTGCGGGCGGTGGTGATCGGCGGCGGCCTGCTGGGGGTGTCGGCGGCCCGCGCGCTGGCGGCCCGGGGCGCCGAGGTGGTGCTGGCCCAGCAGGGCGAGCACCTGATGGAACGCCAGCTGGACGCCGAGGCCTCGCGGCTGCTCCGCCGTCACCTGGAGGCGGACCTGGGCGTGGAGGTCCACACCGAGTGCCGGGTCCGCGGCGTGCGCCGCGTCGACGACGCGGTCGAGGCGGTGGAGCTCGCCGACGGGTTCGTGCTCGACGCGGACGTCGTCGTCATCGCCTGCGGGGTGCGGCCGCGCGTGGGCCTCGCCCTCGACGCGGGCCTGGACGTGAAGCGCGGGATCGTCGTCGACGACCGGCTGCGCACCTCCGACCCGTACATCCACGCCGTCGGCGACTGCGCCGAGCACGACGGCCGGCTCTACGGGCTGGCCGGTGCCGCCCTGGAGCAGGCCGACGTCCTCACCGAGGTGCTCACCCGGGGCACCGGCGCCTACCGGGGCACCCGCGCGCTGACCCGGCTCAGCATGGACGCCCTCGAACTGGCGGCGTTCGGCGAGGCGACGCCGCTGCCCGGTGACGACACCGTGCGGCTGGCGGACGCGACGAGCGGCGCCTACCGCAAGGTCGTCGTCCGCGGCGACCGCCTCGTCGGCGGCGTACTCCTCGGCGACCTCGGCGCGGTCGGGGCGCTCGCCCGGGCCTGGGAGGGCGACGAGGCCCTCCCGGAAGCGCCCCTGCTCCACCTGCTCACCCATGACGGAGGCTCCTGAAATGGCCCACATGCCCACTATCGTCCTCGTCGGCCACGGCATGGTCGGCCAGCGCTTCCTCGAGGCCCTCGCCGAGCGCGGCGTCACGGAGCGGGCGCGGGTCGTCGTGCTCTGCGAGGAGCCCCGCCCGGCGTACGACCGAGTCCGGCTGACCTCGTACTTCGACGGGAAGACGCCCGACGACCTGTCCATGGTCGAGGACGGCTTCATGGCGCGGCACGGCATCGAGCTGCACCTGGACGACCCGGCCGCGGCCATCGACCGCGAGGCCCGCACGGTCACCTCGCGCGCCGGCCGCGTGATCGCGTACGACACGCTGGTCCTGGCGACCGGCTCGTACCCGTTCGTACCGCCGGTGCCGGGCAAGGACGCCACGGGCTGCTTCGTCTACCGGACGATCGAGGACCTGCTCGCCATCGAGGAGTACGCGAAGACGGCGAGGACCGGCGCCGTGGTCGGCGGGGGGCTGCTCGGCCTGGAGGCGGCGGGCGCGCTCAAGGGCCTGGGCCTGGAGACGCACGTGGTGGAGTTCGCGCCCCGGCTGATGCCGGTGCAGGTGGACGAGGGCGGCGGCGCGGCCCTGCTGCGCACCATCGAGAACATGGGCCTCGTCGTCCACACCGGTACCGGCACGCAGGAGGTCCTCACCGAGGACGGCGCGGTGACCGGCATGGCCCTGTCGGACGGGACGACGGTCGCCACCGACATGGTGGTCTTCTCGGCGGGTGTCCGCCCCCGTGACCAGCTGGCGCGCGACTGCGGCCTGACGGTCGGCGAGCGCGGCGGTATCGCGGTCGACGAGCGGTGCCGTACGTCGGACCCCGCGGTGTACGCGATCGGCGAGTGCGCCCTCGCGGCCGACGGCCGGGTGTACGGCCTGGTCGCGCCCGGCTACGAGATGGCGCTCACGGCGGCCGCGACGATCGCCGAGGAGGAGGCGAGCGGGTTCACCGGTGCGGACATGTCCACCAAGCTGAAGCTGCTCGGCGTGGACGTGGCGTCCTTCGGCGACGCGCACGGCACCGCCGAGGGGTGCCTGGACGTCGTGTACTCGGACTCCCGCTCCGGCGTCTACAAGAAGCTGGTCGTCGACCCCGACGGCGTGCTGCTGGGCGGCGTCCTGGTGGGTGACGCCGAGTCGTACGGCATGCTCCGCCCGATGACCGGGACGAAGCCGCCGGTGGCTCCGGAGCAGCTGGTGCTGCCGGCCGGCGCCGGGGCGCCGGTGACGCTCGGCCCGCAGTCCCTCCCGGACGACGCCGTCATCTGCTCCTGCCACAACGTCACCAAGGGCGCCATCTGCGCCTGTTCCTCGCTGCCCGAGGTGAAGAAGTGCACCAAGGCGGGCACCGGCTGCGGCAGTTGCGTGAAGGTCATCCAGCAGCTGCTGCCCAAGCCGGCCGACAGCGGGATGTGCGGCTGCTTCTCGTACACCCGCAGCGAGCTGTACGAGATCGTCCGCGCGATGCGCTTCACGTCGTTCGCGGAGCTGCTCGACTCGCACGGGCGTGCGGAGGCGCGCGGCGGCGAGGGCTGCGAGGTCTGCAAGCCGGCCGTGGCGTCGATCCTGGCGAGCCTGACCAACGAGTACATCCTCGATGGCGAGCGGGCGGCGCTCCAGGACACCAACGACCACTTCCTGGCGAACATGCAGCGCAACGGCTCGTACTCGATCGTGCCGCGCATCCCGGGCGGGGAGATCACCCCGGAGAAGCTGATCGTGATCGGTGAGGTGGCCCGGGACTTCGGGCTCTACACCAAGATCACGGGTGGCCAGCGGATCGACCTGTTCGGCGCGCGGGTGGACCAGTTGCCGCAGATCTGGTCGCGGCTGGTGGACGCCGGGTTCGAGTCGGGGCACGCGTACGGCAAGTCGCTGCGCACGGTGAAGTCGTGCGTGGGCCAGACCTGGTGCCGCTACGGCGTGCAGGACTCGGTGCGGATGGCGATCGACCTGGAGCTGCGCTACCGGGGCCTGCGCGCCCCGCACAAGCTCAAGTCGGCGGTCTCGGGCTGCGCCCGCGAATGCGCGGAGGCGCAGTCGAAGGACTTCGGCGTGATCGCCACGGCGAATGGCTGGAACCTGTACGTCGGCGGCAACGGCGGCGCGACGCCGCGCCACGCGGACCTGCTGGCCCAGGACCTGTCGGACGCGGAGCTGATCCGGCTGATCGACCGGTTCCTGATGTTCTACATCCGTACCGCCGACCGGCTGGAGCGCACGGCGGCCTGGCTGGAGCGGCTGGAGGGCGGGCTCGACCACCTCCGGGACGTGGTGGTGCACGACAAGCTCGGGCTCTGCGACGAGCTGGAGGCGCTGATGGCCGCGCACGTGGCGAGCTACCACGACGAATGGGCCGAGACGCTGAACGACCCGGAGCGGCTGCGCCGGTTCGTCTCCTTCGTGAACGCCCCCGACGCGCCGGACCCGTCGGTGCGGTTCGTGCCGGAGCGCGGCCAGATCAAGCCGGACCTGACGATCCTCACGCTGGAACCCCTGGAAGGAGCTTCCGCCCGATGATGCTCGAACTCTCCTACGCCGACGAGTGGTTGCGGATCTGCGACGACTCCGTGCTGACGCCGGGCCGCGGCATGGCCGCGCTGCTGCCGGACGGCCGCCAGGTGGCACTGTTCCGGGACCGGGCGGGGCGGTCGTACGCGATCGACAACCGCGACCCGTTCACCGGCGCCCAGGTGCTGTCGCGCGGACTGATCGGGTCGGCGGGCGGGCGGCCGTTCGTGGCGTCCCCGCTCCTCAAGCAGCGCTTCGACCTGGAGAGCGGACGGTGCCTGGACGACGAGGAGGTGTCGGTGGCCGTCTTCGAGCTCCGGGCGCGCGAACTCGCCGCCGTCTCCTGACCGGTCGTCGCGGGAATGTCCGAGGTCCTGGCCGTGGCCAGGACCGAGGACGCCCATGAGCTGTCCCGGGAGAGGGCCACGCGGTGACGCCGACGGCGGACCCGGTGACCGCCCCGGCACCGGCCGCGCCGCGATCCACGCGGCCTCCGGCGACGCGCGCGAGCCCTGCCCCAAGGCGCCCGGCCGGTACCCCGGGGCCCGCGACCCGGACCCTCCCGGCCGAGCCGACCGAGCCGGGCGCGGGCGCTGCCCGCCGTACGGGCGGCGGTGCGGCGGTCCACGCCGGGCGGCGTCCGAGGCCGGGCGCCGACGGCGCTGCCGGCCCGGCCGTCGACGGGGGCGCCTCGGCGTGGCGGACGACGCCCCCGCGCCGACCGCGCCCCGTGCCGACCGCGCCCCCGTGCCGACCGAGTCAGCCCTGGACGGCGGCCGGGTCCATCCACACGACCTCCCAGAGGTGGTGGTCCGGGTCCTGGAAGGAGCGGGCGTACATCGTTCCGTAGTCGAGGGGGTCGTTGGCGGGCGAGCCGCCGGACGCCAGTGCGGCGTCGCACAGCTGGTCGACCCTGTCCCGGCTGTCGGCGCTCAGCGCGAAGATCGCCTCGGTGGAGCGCGCCGCGTCCGCGATCTCCTTCTTGGTGAAGTCCTTGAAGCGCGGCTCGGTGAGCAGCATCACGAAGATGGTGTCGCTGATGACCAGGCACGCGGTCCTGTCGTCGCTGAACTGCTCGTTGAAGGAGTAGCCCATTTTGCTCCAGAAGGCCTTCGACGTCTCGAGGTCCTTCACCGGCAGGTTCACGAAGATCATCTGAGGCATGTCGTCATCTCTTCTCTCGTGGTGTGGCGCTTTCGGGTGGTAGACCGGGGGGCCCGGCGGAACTCATCGCTCCCGCCGGACTTCCTCGAAGAAAATCTCGCCCCGCCGCGCCCGGCCCGCCACCGCGCGGGCGCCCCGGCCCCCACCGCCCGCCACCGCGCGGCCCGGGCCCCGGCCTCGCCCGGCCGGAGGATCACCGGGAGGCCGCCGGGCGAGGCGTCCACCCGCCCGGGCCCGCACCGCCGCGGCCACGGCCCGGGCGGGGCCGGGCTCCCGGACACGGAGGCGACGGGGGCGTAGAAGGTGTTCTGGAAAGAGCGCCTCACCGAACTCATGAAGCCGCTGGAGGGGTGGACCGGCACGGACCGGCGCCCGACGCTTCCCCTTCACTGCTTGTTGATGCACCGTCAATCCAGGGCTTCTAGGTTCCCCGAAGCGCTCGACCCCGCCGCCCCGCCCCGGTGCGGCTGGTCCGGTCACGAACCTCCTGGAGTGACAAGTGGAACGTCGCAGTTTCCTGCGTGGAGCGGTCATCGGCGGCACCGCCGCCGCCTTCGGCGGCACCCTCATGCGTGGCGCGGCCTACGCGGCCCCCGCACAGCCGGGTCCCGGGCCGTACGGGGCACTCGGCGCGGCGGACGCCAACGGCATCCAGTTGCCCAGCGGCTTCACGAGCCGGGTGATCGCCCGGTCCGGACAGAAGGTCGGTTCCACCTCGTACACCTGGCACAACGCCCCGGACGGCGGCGCCTGCTTCGTGGACGGCACGGGCTGGATCTACGTCTCGAACTCGGAGATCAACCCGGGGGGCGGCGCCGGCGCCGTCAGGTTCTCCTCCACGGGCGCGATCACCGGCGCGTACCGCATCCTGTCGAACACCCGCACCAACTGCGCGGGCGGCAAGACCCCGTGGAACACCTGGCTGTCCTGCGAGGAGGTCAGCCTCGGATACGTGTACGAGACCGACCCCTACGGCGTGAAGGCCGCCGTGCGGCGGGACGCCATGGGCCGCTTCAAGCACGAGGCGGCGGCCGCCGACCCCGTGCGCAAGGTGATCTACCTGACCGAGGACGAGTCCAACGGCTGTCTGTACCGCTTCATCCCCACCACCTGGGGCGACCTGTCCTCCGGCACCCTCCAGGTGCTGAAGGCCGGCACCGCCACCTCCGGCAGCTTCACCTGGGCGACCGTGCCCGACCGGGACGGCTCGCCGACCTACACCCGTGACCAGGTGTCGGGCGCCAAGCGCTTCAACGGCGGCGAGGGCTGCCACTACGCCAACGACACCGTCTGGTTCACCACCAAGGGCGACAACCGCCTGTGGCAGCTGAACCTGGCGAACAACACCTACGAGCTGGCCTACGACGACTCGTTGGTCAGCGGCGGCACCGCCCCGCTGACCGGGGTGGACAACGTCACCGGATCGTCCTCCGGCGACCTGTTCGTCGCGGAGGACGGCGGCAACATGGAGATCTGCGTCATCACGCCGGACGACGTGGTGGCACCCTTCCTGCGGATCAACGGCCAGTCCGGCTCCGAGATCTGCGGCCCGGCCTTCTCGCCGGACGGCAAGCGGCTGTACTTCTCCAGCCAGCGCGGTACGAGCGGCAGTTCGTCGGGCGGCATCACCTACGAGGTGACGGGGCCGTTCCGCGCGTAGCGCCGTCGCTGCGACTGCTGCTGCCCGGGCTGGGCGCCGCCCCCGTGGAGGAGGGCGGCGCCCAGTGGCGTCAGCGTGTGCAGCACGGAACTGCCCTGGCGGAGCGTGACGACAAGGCCCGCGTCGCGCAGCACGCCCGCGTGCTGGCTGGCGGAGGCGAGGGAGACGCCCGCCCGGCGGGCCAGCTCGCTGGTCGTGCCGCCCTGGCCTATGGCCCGGAGGACCGCGCAACGCGTGTGCCCGACGAGCCGGCCCAGCGGGGTCGCCCCGGGCTCGCACGGGCCGGACACCGGCGCGTCGCTGTGCGTGACGGGGTAGACGAGGACAGGCGGCAGGTCCGGGTCGCGCAGGACGACCGGGGTGCCCCGGCAGAAGTACGAGGGCTGGAGCAGCAGGCCGCGCCCGTCCAGCCACAGTTCGCGGTCGACCGGGTAGTCGGCCTCCAGTACCGGCGCGCGCCAGCGCAGCACCGGCGGCAGGGAGGCGAGCAGTTCGTCGGCCCCGCCGTCGAGGAGGGCGCGGCCGCGTACGGCGCGGTCGGCCTCCACACGGGCCTCGATGTGCGACCAGTACGGCTCGATGGCGGCCCGGTGGTAGCCGCGCAGTGCCCCGATGAGCCGTCCGAACGGCTCCTGGCGCCCCTCGGCGAGGTCGCGCGCCCAGCCGGGCAACTGGGGCCCGCCGGGGCGTGAGGAGGCCAGCAGGGCCAGCTCCGTGTGGACCCGGGCGGGCGGGGTGGCGCGCACTGCCTGAAGGCCCGTGTCGAGGCCGTCAATGCCCTGTGGCGGGGTCAGGAAATCCGGGAAATAGCCCCGCGTGGGCACCAGCGCGCCCAGCAGCCGCGTTTCGCCGTTCAGCCGCGTCCGCGATTCCGATCGCCATGCCCCGTAGACGAGCGCGCCGCGCCGGTCGCGCAACCTGTGAAAGCTGAGAATCGTTTCCCACAACGCATCCGGCCGGGCCGCCATCCGGACCCCGGCAAGGTCGTCCCCGGTGAAATGAATACGCAGCACTGAACCCACCCCTGTTGCATCCGCAATCACCCCCCGCCAATGAGTATGCATGCCATCACACGCCGTCACCACGGCATTTCAGCCACAGTTGAAACGCATCGCGGAGACAGGGGGTGAACCGAAAAGCTGTACGGCGTCGGGCAGGAAACCTTCAGGACCGAGGTGACGTGGTGAAGACCGTGGGGGGCTTCGCACGTCCGGCGGCGGACCTGAAAGGTTGCGGCTCTCCCGCCCGGCAGGGGTAATGGGGCGCGGTCGGCGGGTGGGGATCCGGTGGCCGCGCTCCGCCCGTTCTTTGCGGGATGAATCGCCTCATTCGGCCGGACAATGGCCAGTACATTGACCTGACATAAAGGTCCGGTGTTCAACAGCCCGGAATTCAACCGGCCGCAATGCAACAGGAACCCACAATTCCTCTCCTCGCGGCTCCCCCGTCACCGCCGGACGTGTACGACGGCGGCCCCTGGCGGCCGACGGCCCCCGCCCACGAGGGCCCCCGGCCCCGGGGGACACCTGAGCCCACCACGGCACCGGCGCCCCGGCGGGTGGGAACCTCCCGGGCGGGTATCCCCGGTACCGGCGCCCAAACGCCGCCCGGCGACCCACCCTCCATGCCCCGCACCCCCCAGCACCACCACGCCCCTCAGCCCAGCCCCCTGCGCCCGCTCCGCGCGGACTGGCGGGCCCGTCCCGCACACGCCCGCCCGCACGCCCATCCTGGTGGCCCCGCCCCGGCGCGCGGGAGCAGCGCGCGGGAGCAGCGCGCGGGAGCAGCGCGTTGCCCCGGAGGGGCGTGCGCGCACGCCCCTCCGGGGCAACGGACGACGGCGGGGCGGACACCTCCGCACAAGGTGTCCGCCCCGTCTCTCTAACGGACCGGAGCCGCCGCCGATCGGTGAGGGTCGGGGACCAACGGCGGCTCCGGGGTCTCAGCGCCGGACCGTCCGGGCCACGGCGGCCCGGCCACGGTCCGGCCACGGTTCAGCGGCTGTCGCTCCCGCTCGGCTGCGCCGCCGCGCGGCCCGCCTCCAGGCGTGCCACCGGGATGCGGAACGGCGAGCAGGAGACGTAGTCCAGGCCCACCTCGTGGAAGAAGTGCACCGACTCGGGGTCACCGCCGTGCTCACCGCACACGCCGAGCTTGATGTCCGGGCGGGTGGCCCGGCCGGCCTCGACCGCGCTGCGCACGAGCGCGCCCACGCCATCCTTGTCGATCGTCTCGAACGGACTGACGCCGAAGATGCCCTTCTCCAGGTACGCGGTGAAGAAGCTGGCCTCCACGTCGTCCCGGGAGAAGCCCCACACCGTCTGGGTGAGGTCGTTGGTGCCGAAGGAGAAGAACTCGGCGCACTCGGCGATCTGACCGGCGGTCACGGCGGCGCGCGGCAGCTCGATCATCGTGCCGAGCGCGAGCTTCAGCTCGACGCCGGTCTGCGCCTGGACCTCGGCGATGACCTGCTCGGCCTCGTCGCGGACCAGCTCCAGCTCCTGGACGGTGCCCACCAGCGGGATCATGATCTCGGCGCGCGGGTCGCCCTTGGCCTCGATGCGCTGGGCGGCGGCCTCGGCGATGGCACGGACCTGCATGGTGAACAGGCCGGGGATGACCAGACCGAGGCGGACACCGCGCAGACCCAACATCGGGTTCTGCTCGTGCAGCCGGTGCACGGCCTGGAGGAGGCGCAGCTCGTTCTCGTGCGGCTCCTTGCGGGCCTCGGCGAGGGCGACGCGCACCGACAGCTCGGTGATGTCGGGCAGGAACTCGTGCAGCGGCGGGTCCAGCAGGCGGACCGTCACCGGCAGGCCGTCCATCGCCTCGAACAGCTCGACGAAGTCGTCCTTCTGGAGCGGCAGCAGGGCCTTGAGGGCCTCGTCGCGCTCGGCGTCCGTGTCGGCGAGGATGAGCCGCTCGACGTACTGGCGGCGGTCGCCGAGGAACATGTGCTCGGTGCGGCACAGGCCGATGCCCTGGGCGCCGAAGCGCCGCGCCCGCGAGGCGTCCTCGGCGTTGTCGGCGTTGGCCCGTACGCGCAGCCGGCGTACCCGGTCCGCGTACGCCATGATCCGGTGCACGGCCTGGACCAGCTCGTCGGCGTCGTCGGCGCCGGCGTGCATACGGCCCTCGAAGTACTCGACGACCGGCGACGGCACGACGGGGACCTCGCCGAGGTACACCTTGCCGGTGGAGCCGTCGATGGAGACGACGTCGCCCTCCTCGACGACGTGCCCGCCGGGCACGGTCATCCGGCGGCGCTTGGTGTCGACCTCCAGCTCCTCGGCGCCGCAGACACAGGTCTTGCCCATGCCGCGCGCCACGACGGCCGCGTGGGAGGTCTTGCCGCCGCGCGAGGTCAGGATGCCCTCGGCGGCGATCATGCCGTCCAGGTCGTCGGGGTTGGTCTCACGGCGGATGAGGATGACCTTCTCGCCGGACCGGGACCACTTGACGGCGGTGTACGAGTCGAAGACGGCCTTGCCGACGGCGGCGCCCGGCGAGGCGGCGATGCCGCGCCCGACCTGCGCGACCGACGCCTTCTCGTCGAAGCGCGGGAACATCAGCTGGGCGAGCTGGGCGCCGTTGACGCGCTGGAGGGCCTCGGCCTCGTCGATCAGGCCCTGGTCGACGAGCTGCGTGGCGATCCGGAAGGCGGCACCGGCGGTGCGCTTGCCGACGCGGGTCTGGAGCATCCACAGCTGCCCGCGCTCGATGGTGAACTCGATGTCGCAGAGGTCCTTGTAGTGGTTCTCCAGCGTCTCCATGATCTGCATCAGCTGGTCGTACGACTTCTTGTCGATCGACTCGAGGTCGGCCAGCGGCACGGTGTTGCGGATGCCGGCGACGACGTCCTCGCCCTGCGCGTTCTGCAGGTAGTCGCCGTACACACCCTGGTGGCCGGAGGCGGGGTCGCGGGTGAAGGCGACGCCGGTGCCGGAGTCGGGGCCGAGGTTGCCGAAGACCATGGAGCAGACGTTGACGGCCGTACCGAGGTCGTGCGGGATGCGCTCCTGGCGGCGGTACAGCTTGGCGCGCTCGCCGTTCCAGGAGTCGAAGACGGCCTTGATGGCCAGGTCCATCTGCTCGCGCGGGTCCTGGGGGAAGTCGCGGCCGGCCTCGGTCTTGACGATCTTCTTGAAGTGCTTGACGAGCTTCTTCAGGTCACCGGCGTCGAGGTCGGTGTCGACCGTGACCTTCTTGGTGGCCTTGGCGTCTTCGAGGGCCTCCTCGAAGAGCTCACCGTCGACGCCGAGGACGGTCTTGCCGAACATCTGGATGAGGCGGCGGTAGGAGTCCCAGGCGAACCGCTCGTCCCCGGACTGCTTGGCCAGGCCCTCGACGGACTTGTCGGAGAGTCCGATGTTGAGGACGGTGTCCATCATGCCGGGCATGGAGAACTTGGCGCCGGACCGGACGGAGACCAGAAGCGGGTTGTCGGCCTGACCGAGCTTCTTGCCCATCTTCGCCTCGAGGGCGTCGAGGTGCGCGGTGACCTCGTCGCGCAGCTCGACGGGCTCGTCACCGCTGTCGAGGTAGACCTTGCAAGCCTCGGTGGTGATGGTGAAGCCGGGAGGCACCGGGAGACCCAGGTTGGTCATCTCGGCGAGGTTGGCACCTTTACCGCCGAGCAGGTCCTTCAGGTCCTTGTTGCCCTCGGTGAAGTCGTACACGAACTTCTGATCTTTGTTTTCCGACACGGGTCTCGACTCCTCGAGGACTCGGTGGCTGCCCTGACGGCGAGGAACATACCCAGATCGAAGGCTTCTGGGTACGTACGCCTACCCGTCATACGGCCTTAACCACCCGTCCGCCAGCAGATCGAAAGTGACCGCGCGGTAGGTTTTCCGGCTCGACTCCTTCAGCCTCCGAATGACGTTTGACTCAAAGCTGAGAGTATTCGCTCATGTGAGCGCTCAGCGGGCCACGTGAGTTCAACTCTTGAACGCAAAAAGGGTGGCACTCAGTGCCACCCTTTGAGAAGTGCAGCCGCCTCGCTGGCGCTCATCTGAGCGCAACCCCTATCAGGGGTGGCGAGAATCACGCCCCGCCGAAGCGGCCGGTTCCACGATCCGGACGGGCGCCGCACTCCATGCGGACGCCCTCCGCACCCTTGGCGGGCGCCCCCCGCCGTCAGCCGCCCGACGTGTCCAGTTCCGCGTCAGCGCTGACGGCGGCGGAGTCATAGGGGTCCTTCAGCCACCCGTCCGGCAGCACCACGCGGTTGTTCCCGGACGTCCGCCCGCGCGGACCGTCCGCCCCGGCCGGCCACGCCTGGTCCAGGTCCAGCGCGCTCAGCTGAGCGCGCAGCTCGTCCAGCGACGAGGTCACCGCCAGCCGCTTGCGCATCTCCGAGCCGACCGCGAATCCCTTGAGGTACCACGCCACGTGCTTACGGAAGTCGATGACGCCCCGCGTCTCGTCGCCGATCCACTCCCCCAGCAGCCGCGCGTGCCGGACCATCACGTCCGCGACCTCGCGCAGCGTGGGCGTCGCCGCCGCGCCCTTGCCCTCGAAGGCCGCCACCAGGTCGCCGAACAGCCACGGCCGACCCAGGCACCCGCGTCCCACCACGACGCCGTCGCAGCCGGTCCGGCGCATCATCCGCAGCGCGTCGTCCGCCGACCAGATGTCACCGTTGCCGAGCACCGGGATCTCGGGGACGTGTTCCTTCAGGCGCGCGATGGCGTCCCAGTCCGCGGTGCCGCCGTAGTGCTGCGCGGCGGTCCGCCCGTGCAGGGCGATGGCCGTCACGCCCTCCTCGACCGCGATGCGCCCGGCGTCCAGGAAGGTGATGTGGTCGTCGTCGATGCCCTTGCGCATCTTCATCGTGACGGGCAGGTCCCCGGCGTTCGAGACCGCCTCGTTCAGGATCGCCCGCAGCAGCGGCCGCTTGTACGGCAGGGCGGAACCGCCGCCCTTGCGCGTCACCTTGGGCACCGGGCAGCCGAAGTTCAGGTCGATGTGGTCGGCGAGGTCCTCGTCGACGATCATCCGGACGGCCTTGCCGACCGTCACCGGGTCGACCCCGTACAGCTGGATCGACCGGGGCGTCTCCGTCTCGTCGAAGTGGACCAGCTGCATGGTCTTCTCGTTGCGCTCCACCAGCGCCCGTGTCGTGATCATCTCGCTCACGAACAGCCCCTTCCCGCCGGAGAACTCACGGCAGAGGGTGCGGAAAGGGGCGTTGGTGATGCCGGCCATCGGCGCGAGCACCACCGGGGGCTGCACGGTGTGCGGCCCGATGGCGAGAGGATTGAACGCGGTCATGCCCCCCATTGTCGCCCACGCGCCGGACCGGTCGTTAGTTAGGCGTACTTTGGACAGGTGCCCGAGCTCACCCACCGCCGACGGCTGCTGGTCCTGGCGATCTGCTGCATGAGCCTGCTGATCGTCAGCCTGGACAACACCGTCCTCAATGTCGCCCTGCCCTCGATGCGCCGGGAGCTGGGCGCGGACGTCGCCGGGATGCAGTGGACCATCGACGCCTACACGCTCGTCCTGGCGTCCCTGCTGATGCTCGCCGGCTCCACCGCCGACCGGATCGGCCGCCGCAAGGTCTTCATGGCCGGGCTCGTCCTCTTCACGGCCGGCTCGTTGCTCTGCTCCCTGGCGCCGAACCTGGAGTCACTGGTCGCCTTCCGTATGGTCCAGGCCGTGGGCGGCTCGATGCTCAACCCGGTCGCCATGTCGATCATCACCAACACCTTCACCGAGCCACGCGCGCGTGCCCGCGCCATCGGCGTCTGGGGCGGCGTCGTGGGCATCTCCATGGCGGCGGGCCCGCTGGTCGGCGGGGTGCTCACGGATGCGGTCGGCTGGCGGTCGATCTTCTGGATCAACCTGCCGATCGGCCTGCTCGCCCTGTTCCTCACCCTCCGGTACGTCCCCGAGTCCCGCGCCCCGAAGCCCCGCCGGGCGGACCCGGTCGGCCAGCTCCTGGTCATGGCGCTCCTGGGCTCTCTGACGTACGCGATCATCGAGGCCCCCGTCGCCGGGTGGACCTCCCCGCTGATCCTGGGCTTCTCCGCGGCTGCCGTCCTGGCGCTCCTCGCCCTGCTGCGGTACGAGCCCAGGCGCGCCGAACCGCTGATCGACCTGCGCTTCTTCCGCAGCGCCCCGTTCAGCGGGGCCACGGTCATCGCGGTGTGCTCCTTCGCCGCCCTGGGCGGGTTCCTCTTCGTCAACACCCTGTACCTCCAGGACGTGCGGGGGCTCACCGCCCTGCACGCCGGGCTGTACATGCTGCCGATGGCGGCGCTCACCTTCGTCTGCGCGCCCCTGTCCGGGCGGCTGGTCGGCAGTAGGGGGCCACGCCCTCCGCTGCTGATCGCGGGCGTGACGATGACCGCGAGCGGGGTGCTGTTCGCCGCGTTCGAGGCGGAGACGTCCACCCCGTTGCTGTTCACCGGGTACGTACTGTTCGGCCTCGGCTTCGGCATGGTGAACGCTCCCATCACCAACACGGCCGTCTCCGGCATGCCCCGCGGCCAGGCGGGCGTCGCCGCCGCCGTCGCCTCCACGAGCCGGCAGATCGGCCAGACGCTGGGCGTCGCGGTCATCGGCGCCGTCCTGGCCGCCGGCGTCTCGCCCGCCGCCCACACCGACGGCTTCGTCGCCGCGAGCCGCCCGGCCTGGTGGATCATCGCCGGGTGCGGCGTGTGCGTCCTCCTGGTGGGCGCGGCGACCAGCGGCTCCTGGGCCCGTGGCACGGCCGAGCGGACGGCACGGCGTCTACAGGCCCCGGAGACGCTCCCCGCCACCCGCTGAGCCCACCCCGGCGACGGCCCCGCACCCCGGATGCCCGCGCCCCCGCGCCCCGGTCCACCGCCCCCGCCCCGGCCCCTGGGACGCGCGCCCACGGGCAACGGCGCGACCGGCCCCCTCCCCCGCCCCACCCCGGCACGACAGAGGCCCGGGCCACCCGTCGAGGGGTGACCCGGGCCCTGCTTCGCGCCGTGCGACATATCGCCGTGCGCGGTCCGGGGGAGGCGGCCGCCTGCGGTCAGCTCTCCTGCTGCTCGCCGAGCGCGCGCTCCCGCATCTTGCGCAGCAGCTCCTGCTTCTGGTCGGCGGCGGCCCTGCGGTCGGCGGCGCGAGCGGGGGCGGAGCCCTGCTGGTCGGCGCGGGACACCTTCTTCCGCTGTCCGCCTACGCCCAGCAGGTTGTTACGGCTTTTGGCCACGGGTTCTCCATCGTGGTGAGAAGTGATTCGACACGCGCGTGGGGGGCGGGTGGTCGGGCCCGCCGCACTCTCACTCGTAGATCGGAAGGAACGGCATGCGGTGACGGTACCCCGCCCCGCAGGGCGCGGCATCCACTTTTTCTCCCGCCTCCCGACGCGCGGCCCGCACGCCCGGTCTCCACCGCTCCCCCGATGCTGCCGCTCACGCGGGAAGCCCCCGGTCCCTCCATCAGGGGCCGGGGGCTTCCCACAGGCGCGGGGCGGGGGTGTCAGCAGCCCAGCAGGCGGCTGCCCAGGTAGCCCTGGATCTGGTCCAGGGAGACGCGCTCCTGCTTCATCGTGTCGCGCTCGCGCACGGTCACCGCGTTGTCGTCGAGGGTGTCGAAGTCGACGGTGACGCAGAACGGGGTGCCGATCTCGTCCTGGCGGCGGTAGCGGCGGCCGATGGCGCCGGCGTCGTCGAACTCGATGTTCCAGTTCTTGCGCAGGTCGGTCGCGAGACCCTTCGCCTTCGGCGACAGCTGCGGATTGCGGGAGAGCGGCAGCACCGCGACCTTGACCGGCGCGAGGCGCGGGTCGAGGCGCATCACGGTGCGCTTCTCCATGACGCCCTTGGCGTTCGGGGCCTCGTCCTCGTTGTACGCGTCGAGGAGGAACGCCAGCATCGCGCGGCCGACACCGGCGGCCGGCTCGATGACGTACGGCGTCCAGCGCTCGCCGGCCTCCTGGTCGAAGAACGACAGGTCGGTGCCCGACGCCTTGGAGTGGGCCGACAGGTCGTAGTCGGTGCGGTTGGCGACGCCCTCGAGCTCGCCCCACTCGCTGCCGCCGAACTGGAAGCGGTACTCGATGTCGGCGGTGCGCTTGGAGTAGTGGGAGAGCTTCTCCTGCGGGTGCTCGTACCAGCGCATGTTCTCCTCACGGAGACCCAGGTCGCGGTACCAGTTCCAGCGCTGCTCCATCCAGTATTCCTGCCACTGCTCGTCCTCGCCCGGCTTGACGAAGAACTCCATCTCCATCTGCTCGAACTCGCGGGTGCGGAAGATGAAGTTGCCCGGAGTGATCTCGTTCCGGAAGGACTTGCCCATCTGCGCGATGCCGAACGGCGGCTTCTTGCGCGAAGTCTGCTGCACCTGGCCGAAGTTGGTGAAGATGCCCTGGGCGGTCTCGGGGCGCAGGTAGGCGACGGAGCCGGAGTCCTGCGTCGGGCCGAGGTGCGTGGAGAGCAGGCCGGAGAACTGCTTGGGCTCGGTGAAGGTGCCCTTGTTGCCGCAGTTGGGGCAGCCCAGGTCCTTCAGGCCGTTCTCGGGGAGGCGACCGTGCTTCTCCTCGTACGCCTCCTCCAAGTGGTCCGCGCGGAAACGCTTGTGGCACGAGGTGCACTCGGTGAGCGGGTCGGTGAACGTGGCGACGTGGCCGGAGGCCTCCCAGACCTCGGGGGCCAGGATCACCGACGAGTCGATACCGACGACGTCCTCGCGCGAGGTGACCATGTAGCGCCACCACTGGCGCTTGAGGTTCTCCTTGAGCTCGACACCCAGCGGCCCGTAGTCCCAGGCGGCGCGCTGACCGCCGTAGATCTCGCTGCACGGGTAGACGAAGCCACGGCGCTTGCTCAGGTTGACGATCGTGTCGATCTTGTCGGCGGCCACTGTGCTCTCTTCATAACGACGATGGCGAACGGCGAATGCTTCAGGTTACCGGCGCGCGCACCCCTGGGATCAAATCGGTGGGTGGCCGGGGCCACTTACCCGTTTTGTTGACAATCGTTTCCACTGTTGTTGAAAATGAATCCCATGAACGTACGACGTCTGATACCCACCACCGCCCTCGCCGGAGCCGTGGCCCTCGGCCTGGTCACGCTCTCCGCCTGCGGCGGCTCCTCCGGCTCCGCCGCCTCCGCCCCCGCCAAGGAGGACGGCAAGCTGGACGTGGTGGCGTCGTTCTACCCCATGCAGTTCCTGGCCGAGCGGATCGGCGGCGACCGCGTCTCCGTCACCACCCTCACCAAGCCCGGTGTCGAGCCGCACGACCTGGAGCTCAAGCCGAAGCAGATCGGCGAGCTCGGCGAGGCGGACTACATCCTCTACCTCAAGGGCATCCAGCCCGCCGTCGACGACGCGATCAAGCAGGCGGGCGTCAAGAACACCGTGGACGCCGCCACCCTCACCGAGCTGGAGGAGCACGGCACCGCGACCGACGGCCACGCCCACGAGGGAGA
Organism: Streptomyces gobitricini; assembly: GCF_039532985.1. Lineage (NCBI taxonomy): Bacteria > Bacillati > Actinomycetota > Actinomycetes > Kitasatosporales > Streptomycetaceae > Streptomyces > Streptomyces gobitricini. Next base: position 233,744 of record NZ_BAAASR010000002.1, read on the forward strand.
GGAGCCCGGACACGACGAGCACGGGCACGAGGAGCACGGCGGGGAGGAGGCCGGAGCCGACCCGCACATCTGGCTCGACCCGCTGAAGTACGCCGAGGTCGCCAAGGGCGTCGGCGCCTCCCTGGAGAAGGCCGACCCGGACAACGCGGCGGCGTACAAGAAGAACACCGCGGAGCTGGTGAGGAAGCTGGACGCCCTCCACGCGAAGTTCGAGCAGGGCCTGAAGAACACCAGCACCAAGACCTTCATCACCACCCACTCCGCCTTCGGCTACCTCGCCGAGCGGTACGGCCTGGACCAGGAAGGCATCTCCGGCATGGACCCCGAGTCCGAGCCGAGCCCCGCGCGGGTCAAGGAGCTCCAGGACACCGCCAGGAAGGACAACGTCACGACCGTGTTCTTCGAGACCCTGGCCAGCGACAAGACCGCCAAGACCCTCGCCCGGGACACCGGCCTCAAGACGGATGTCCTCGACCCGCTGGAGGGAATCACCGAGCGGTCCAAGGGCGCTGACTACATCGAGGTCATGGAAGCCAACCTCGCCGCGCTGCAGAAGGCCCTCGGCGCCAAGTGACCCGCATGGGAGGCACCACCGTGAGCAGCGAACCCGCCAGGAGCGAGCCCGTCATATCCGTCCGCTCGGCCACCGCCTCGCTCGGCTCGCGCCCCGTGCTGCGCGGCGTCGACCTCACCGTCCGCCACGGTGAGGTCGTCGCGCTGCTCGGCGCCAACGGCTCGGGCAAGTCCACCGCCGTACGCTCCGTGATCGGCCAGGTCCCCCTCACCGGCGGGTCCATCTCCCTGTTCGGCACGGAGCTGAAGCGGTTCCGCGACTGGTCCCGCATCGGTTACGTACCGCAGCGCACCACCGCGGCCAGCGGCGTCCCGGCCACGATCCGCGAGGTCGTCTCGTCCGGCCGCCTCTCCCGTACGAAGCTGAGGTGGCCCTCCCGGGCCGACCGGGCGGCCGTGGAGCGGGCCATCGAGCTCGTGGGGCTCGCCGACCGCGCCAAGGACTCCGTGAGCGCCCTGTCCGGCGGACAGCACCAGCGGGTGCTGATCGCCCGCGCCCTCGCCGCCGACCCCGAGCTGCTGATCATGGACGAGCCGATGGCGGGCGTCGACCTGGCCAGCCAGGAGATCCTCGCCTCGACACTGCGCGAGCAGGTCGCGGACGGGGCGACCGTCCTGCTGGTGCTGCACGAGCTGGGCCCGCTGGAGCCGCTGATCGACCGCGCGGTCGTGCTGCGCGACGGCTGCGTCGTCCACGACGGACCGCCGCCCAGGGCCGTCGGCCAGCACGCGCTGCCCGGCCACGACCACGTACATCCGCACGCGGCGGACGAGCCGCTCCGCACGGGACTGCTGACCTGACATGGAAATGCTCCAGCTCGCCTTCATGCAGCGCGCGCTGCTCGCGGCCGTCCTGGTCGGCATCACCGCCCCGGCCGTCGGCATCTACCTGGTGCAGCGCCGGCAGGCCCTGATGGGCGACGGCATCGGCCATGTCGCCATGACCGGCGTCGGCCTCGGCTTCCTGCTGTCCACCAACCCGGTGTGGATGGCCGCGGCCGTCTCCATCCTCGGCGCGATCACCATGGAACTGATCCGGGCGTACGGGCGCACCCGTGGTGACATCGCGCTGGCGCTGCTCTTCTACGGCGGTATGGCCGGCGGTGTGATGCTGATCAATCTGTCGCCGACCGGCTCGAACGCCAACCTCAACTCGTACCTCTTCGGCTCGCTGTCCACGGTGTCCGAGGAGGACGTCACCGCCATCTGCGTGCTGGCGACCTTCGTGATACTCGTCACTCTCGGACTGCGGCGGCAGTTGTTCGCCGTCAGCCAGGACGAGGAGTTCGCCCGGGTGACCGGCCTGCCCGTGCGGGCGCTGAACCTGCTGATCGCCGTGACCGCCGCGGTGACCGTCACGGTCGCCATGCGGGTGGTCGGGCTGCTGCTGGTCAGCGCCCTGATGGTGGTGCCGGTCGCGGCGGCTCAGCAGCTGGCGCGCAGCTTCCGCATGACGTTCACGCTGGCGGTACTGATCGGTACGGGAGTGACGCTGGCGGGTACGGCGACCTCCTACTACCAGGACGTGCCGCCCGGCGCGACGATTGTCCTGCTGGCCATCGCGGTGTTCGTCGTGCTGACCGCCCTGGCCACACCCCTGGCCCGGCGCCGCGCCAAGGCGGCCGAACCGGTGGCCGTGGACGGCTGCGACGTCGCCGTCACGGGCACCCACGGCCCGGCGGGCGACGACGTCAGGGTCGGGAAGGTCTGACGCGGGGCTGCCGGGTCCCTCACCGGGGCCTGGCAGAATGGCCCGACGTACATGTGAGCGGGCCGAGTGTTGAGGAGGCACCTGTGGCGATGGCTGGAACCCCCGGCGTGCGCGGCCGGTCGACCCGGCAGCGAGCTGCCGTGTCGGCGGCGCTGAACGAGGTGGACGAGTTCCGCAGCGCGCAGGAGCTGCACGACATGCTCAAGCACCGCGGCGACTCAGTGGGCCTGACGACGGTCTACCGCACCCTGCAGTCCCTCGCCGACGCCGGCGAGGTCGACGTGCTGCGCACCAGTGAGGGCGAGGCGGTCTACCGCCGCTGCTCCTCGGGCGAGCACCACCACCACCTGGTGTGCCGCATGTGCGGCAAGGCGGTCGAGGTGGAGGGCCCGGCGGTGGAGCAGTGGGCCGAGACGATCGCGGCGGAGCACGCGTTCGTGAACGTGGCGCACACGGTGGAGATCTTCGGTACGTGCGCGGAGTGCGCCGCGAAGTGATGTGAGACGTGACGAAGGGGGCCCGCACCGGACCCGTCCGGTGCGGGCCCCCTTCCACGTGTGCGTCAGATGCGGCTGATGTTCGCGTCCAGGATCGCCCGCAGCCGGTCGACGCCCTCCGGGCCGGCTATGCCCCGCTTGGGGAGGAAGGCGATGCCCACCCCGTAGCGGTCGCCCGTGAGCAGCACGAACAGCTCGTCGGTCTCGGTGTACCGGGACATCAAGGGCCAGCGGTACGTCATGTCCAGGTCCCGCGAGAACTGCCGTACGCCGTCCTCGTCCACGATCGCCCGGAACTCGTCCTGGGTGGCGTACATCCGGTGCACCTGCTGCCCCTGGAGGCCGGGCACCAGTACGTACACGCCGAGGATGAAGAGCAGCACCACGAGGCAGAGCACCGTCCCGCCCGCGCTCGGCCCCTTCGGTCCGGTGAGGTTCAGGACGAGTGAGCCCAACATGAACAGCGCGCACGCCAGCAGCACGCCGTTCTGCAACCGTCCCGCCGGGGTGCGCTTCGCCCGGGCACGGATCGCCCCGACCGCGTCGGCGAGGACGGGTACATAGGTCAGCTCCACGGCGTCCTGTGCCGTCTCGGGAACTGCTTCGGTCACGGACCCTCCCGGTGGTGAGTGAGACGGCCCGTGATCGTAGCGGCCGGGTCAGACAGCCGGTTCCCCGGCCGCCTGCTCGGCCGTCTGCTCGGTCTCCGGACGGCCCTGCATGGCCAGCAGCTCCTCGTTGGGGATCGCCCCGCCGAAGCGGCGGTCGCGCTGGGCGAACTCCAGGCACGCCCGCCACAGGTCGCGGCGGTCGAAGTCGGGCCACAGCACGTCCTGGAACACCATCTCGGCGTACGCGCTCTGCCAGATCAGGTAGTTGGAGGTGCGCTGCTCGCCGCTGGGCCGCAGGAACAGGTCCACGTCCGGCATGTCCGGGTAGTAGAGGTACTTCTGGATCGTCTTCTCGCCGACCTTCGACGGGTCGAGCTTGCCCGCCTTCACGTCCTCGGCGATGGCCTGCATGGCGTCCGCGAGCTCCGCGCGCCCGCCGTAGTTCATGCAGAAGTACAGGGTGAGGCGGTCGTTGTCCTTGGTCTGCTCCTGGGCGACCTGGAGCTCCTTGGCCACCGACTTCCACAGCCTGGGCATACGGCCCACCCAGCGCACCCGGATGCCCAGCTCGTCGAGCTGGTCGCGGGTCTTGCGGATGAAGTCGCGGTTGAAGTTCATCAGGAAGCGCACCTCGTCCGGCGACCGCTTCCAGTTCTCGGTGGAGAAGGCGTACAGGGAGATGGACCCGACGCCCATCTCGATCGCGCCCTGGAGGACGTCCAGGACGCGCTCGGCCCCCACCTTGTGGCCCTCGGTGCGCGGCAGGCCGCGGTCCTTCGCCCAGCGGCCGTTGCCGTCCATGACGATCGCCACGTGGTTCGGCACCAGCTCGCCCGGGATCCTCGGCGGCCGCGCGCCGGAGGGGTGCGGCTCGGGGTCCTCGTAGTCGCGGCGGGACCGGCCCAGGAATCCGCGTCGTGCCATGCGGCTCACACTCTCCTCATTCTGCTTCTACTTCTCGACGTACCGAAGGGAGCGCAGCCCTCGCTCCAGGTGCCAGTGCAGATAGGCGGACACCAGTCCGCTGCCCTCCCTGACGTGGCGCGGCTCGCACGCGTCCGCCGTCTCCCAGTCGCCGGTCAGCAGCGCGCTGAGCAGACCGACGGCCTCCGCAGAGGGTACGACGCTCCCGGGAACCCGGCAGTCGCCGCATATGACCCCGCCCGCCCCGACCGAGAAGAACCGGTTCGGTCCGGGCAGCCCGCACCGGGCGCAGTCGTCGAAGGAGGGGGCGTAGCCGTTCACGGCCAGCGAGCGGAGCAGGAAGGCGTCCAGGATCAGGTGCGGGGCGTGCTCGCCGCGCGAGAGGGTCCGCAGCCCCCCGACGAGCAGCAGGTACTGCTGGACGGCCGGCTCGCCCTCGTGGTCCGTGAACCGCTCGGCGGTCTCCAGCATGGCCGTACCGGCGGTGTACCGGGCGTAGTCGGTCACGATGCCGCTGCCGTACGCCGCGATCGTCTCGCTCTGCGTGCACAGCGGCAGCCCGCGCCCCACCAGCTCGCTTCCCCGCGCGAAGAACTGCACGTCGACGTGGCTGAACGGCTCCAGCCGGGCGCCGAACTTCGACTTCGTACGCCGCACGCCCCGCGCGACGGCCCGCACGCGCCCGTGCCCGCGCGTGAGGATCGTGATGATGCGGTCCGCCTCACCCAGCTTCTGGGTGCGCAGCACGATGCCGTCGTCGCGGAACAGGGTCATGGGGCCATTGTCCCGCACGGGGGCGGGTCGGACGGACGCCCTCGCATCGGACCGGCCGGGCCACGGAGGAGTGGGACGCCAGGATCGGCGCCGGCCTCGTCGCGATCTGCGACTTCACGGAACTGGAGACACTGTTCCCGGCTCGGTCCAGTGCCCACCGGGAGCGGCTGAAGAACGGCGTCAACACGCACCACGCCTGGTGCCCCGTCCCGCGTCATGGCACCTCGCCCCGGCTGCGCGCGTTCACGTACGCCGTCGCCGCCCTGATCCGCTCCGCGTCCGTCGCCGGCCGCGTGCCGTCCGGCGGGCAGTCCCACTCCCGCCCGCCCCCGATGGGCCGCAGCTGGAGGTACGGCCCCACGTGCCCCATGACGCGGCCCACGCGTCCGTTGCGGACATCGACGACGTACGACCCGACGGGCAGAGTCATGAGCGGCCACCTTCCTCCGGCAGAGCGGCGGCCAGCCTGCGCGCCGTCTCCACCGTGCAACGTCCCAGTTCCACGAGCGGCCGGGGGGCCTCGGCGGCGCACGTGACGGGGTCCAGCCCCAGCGAGGGCAACGTGATTCCCGCCCTTTCCAGCGCCGCGCGCAATTCCGCCACCGCCTCCTCCGCGTCCCGAACGGTCCCCACCGGCTGTCGCTCGGTTTCTTCCTTCACCAGCGCCGTCCTTTCCGAATCCATTTCCCGCTTACTGCCCCCAGGATGGACCCGACCGCCTAGCATTGGCGGTTGCGCACGCGCTACAACTGCACGGCAGGACTGGGGTGTTAAGCCATGGCCAACGCTGGCTCGTCCAGGCAGGCCGCCTGGGAGTTCTACGGCACGGAGCTCAAGAACCGGCGCGAAGCCGCGAGAATGACGCAGCAGGAACTGGGGCGGAAGGTCTTCGTTTCGGGCGGGTACATCGGCCAATTCGAACAGGCGATTCGTAAGCCGCAGTTGGACGTGGCGGCGAGGATCGACGAGGTCCTGCAAACCGATGGCTTTTTCGAGCGGATGTGCCGCAAGCTCATCCATAATTCCCGGTACGCCGAGCACTTCGCGGCAGCGGCGGAGCTGGAGGCGCTCGCCACGAAGCTGTGCGACTTCGCCCCGACGTTGGTGCCCGGCCTGTTGCAAACGGCCCCGTACGCGCGTGCGGTCACACTGGCGATGAACCCGTTCGCCCCGGAAGGCGACGTCAAGGGCAAGGTCGCCGCCCGAATGGACCGCGCCCACATCCTCAAAAGGCCGTCCCCGCCGGTGTACTGGGCGATCCTGCACGAGAACGTGCTCCGCACGCCCGTGGGAGGCGCGGCCATCATGGCCGAGCAGCTTGAGCACATCGTGAAGCTGGCACACGCACGGACCGTCCTGCCCCTGGTGATCCCGTACGACGCCGGGGCATACGCCCTCCTCACCGGCATGGTCACGCTCATGGAGTTTGAGGACGCGCCGCCAACGGCCTATACAGAGGCCGTGTATTCGGGCAATTTGCTGGATGATCCAGCCCTGGTGAAGCAGGTACAGGCGGCCTACGATCTGCTCAGGGCCAGCGCACTCCCCCAGGAGGCATCTCTGACCCTGATCGAATCAGCGGCGGAGGACCACAGACGATGCGCGAGGACGACCTGAGTACCGCCCAGTGGCACAAGGGCTCCTACAGCGACGGTGACGGCGGCAACTGCGTCGAAGTAGCGCACGCCTTCCCCGGCGCGGCCCCGTGGCGGAAGAGCACGTACAGCGACGGCAACGGCGGAAGCTGCCTTGAAGTCCTCGACGGCGCCCCCGGCGGTGTCGTGCCCGTCCGGGACAGCAAGAACCCCGCCGGCCCCGTTCTGGTCGTCACCGCCCCCGCCTGGCGGGCGTTCGTCGACGGTCTGGGTGTCAGTGCCGGTGGCTAACGTGATCACATGAGTTCTTCCCTGAGCGTGTACCTGCTCGACCTCAAGGCCGCCCGCGCCCTCGTCGGTTCGCGTGACGACCAGTTGCTCGGTGTCATACGCGACCGGTTCGGCACCGATATGGCGTCGGACGACCGTTACTTCTCCTCCGAGATCGAGGAGGGCGCCCCCACCGCGTACGAGGCGCTGCGCGCGGTGGTGCACGGCGGGCCGTTCCACGAGGAGAAGCAGTACGCGTTCCAGTACGGCTACGCCTACAAGCGCCTGTGCTCCCTGACGGGGTCCTTCCTCGACAACTCCTCCTTCTGCCCGTTCCGGGGCGACTGGCTGGAGGTCGTGGACGAGGGGCTGCGGGCGCTGCGGATCACCTCGGTCTCGGTGGCGGAGTTCGGCTACGGCGGCCTGCCCGAGGGCATCCCGTCCTACGACCTGCCGCGCTGCGGGGAGTGGACGCACGAGGAGTGCCTGGAGGCGCTGGAGCAGTTCGAGCGGACCAAGCGGGACGGCCACGCCCCGCCGCTGGACCCGGAGGTGGTCGACGCCGTCATGGACGTCGTCGGCTGGCTGCGCCACGTACAGGCACGCCCCGGTTCGGGCGTCGTCGGCTTCGTCTCGTGAGGCGCTAGGGCTCGCGCCCCTCCTGCTGGGCCACCGCGACCTCCTTGCGGAGCGCCCGCGCGAGGACGACGCCCACGACGAGGAGGCCCACCGCGAACCACCGGGGGGCGGCGTCGTAGATCAGGACGAGCACGCCCATGGGGATGAGCAGGCCGACGAACGGCATCAGCAGGCTCCGGACGGGTGGCCGGGGCACGGCCGGGTACCACTCGGTGAAGCGCATGGCGATGATGAGCGCCGAGGCCTGGATCAGCCAGGCCGTCCAGAGGTTGTCCGGGTCGCGCAGCACCAGGTCGCCGACGCCACCCGCCAGGGCCGCCACCAGGAAGGCCAGGCCCCAGACGCGGGTGACGACCGCGTTGGCGCGGAGGAAGTCCGGGGTGTGCCAGAACACGCGGGGGACTTTCTTGCGGGCGTACGGGACGGTCAGCGGCACCCTCGCCGCGACCGAGGCGCCGGCGAGCGCGGCGATCGCGAGGTTGGAGCACTCGTTGGCGTACGTCTCCAGCCACCGCAGCGTGTCCGGTGGGGCGATCATGCCGGCGACGGTGAGGACCGCGAAGAAGACGAGCCCCGCGATCTCCAGGAACACCGGGCGGTGCCGCACCACCACGAGGAGGACCGCCACGGCGAGGGACAGCGCGGCGGCCAGTTCGTACCGGCCGGGGCCGACCACCAGGGAGAACACTATCCACGGGGACATCCCGGTGATCGAGCTGTTCATCAGCCTGCCGCCCCAGCCGGTGGAACCGTTCATACCTCCAGCGTGGCGCGGTTCGTGCGAAGAGGCGAGAGTAGGCATAAGTCCCGCTTATGGGGTCATAGGCGGGGGGTGGGTACCGAGGTGAGGTGAGCCTTACTTAGGGTGCGTATGAGCACTCCCGTGACCGCTCACTCCTCGCTCGAAGGGAATCCGCCATGCCCCGCCCCCTGCGGGTCGCGATCGTCGGTGCCGGCCCCGCCGGAATCTACGCCGCCGACGCGCTGCTGAAGTCCGAGGCCGCCGCCGACCCCGGCGTGTCGATCGACCTCTTCGAGCGGATGCCGGCGCCGTTCGGCCTGATCCGGTACGGCGTGGCCCCCGACCACCCGCGCATCAAGGGCATCATCACCGCGCTGCACCAGGTGCTCGACAAGCCGCAGATCCGGCTGTTCGGCAACGTGGACTACGGCACCGACATCGTCCTGGACGATCTGCGCGCGTTCTACGACGCGGTGATCTTCTCGACCGGTGCGACGGCGGACCGGGCGCTGGACATACCGGGGATCGACCTGGACGGCTCGTACGGCGCCGCCGACTTCGTCTCCTGGTACGACGGCCACCCGGACGTGCCGCGCACCTGGCCGCTGGAGGCCGAGAAGGTCGCGGTGCTGGGTGTGGGCAACGTGGCGCTGGACGTGGCGCGCATCCTCGCCAAGACGGCCGACGAGCTGCTGCCGACCGAGATCCCGCCGAACGTTTACGAGGGCCTGAAGGCGAACAAGGCGCTGGAGATCCACGTCTTCGGGCGGCGCGGTCCCGCGCAGGCCAAGTTCAGCCCGATGGAACTGCGCGAGCTGGACCACTCGCCGAACATCGAGGTCATCGTCAACCCCGAGGACATCGACTACGACGCGGGGTCCATCGAGGCGCGGCGCTCCAACAAGCAGGTCGACATGGTCGCCAAGACCCTGGAGAACTGGGCGATCCGCGACGTCGGAAACCGGCCGCACAAGCTGTTCCTGCACTTCTTCGAGTCGCCCGCCGAGGTCGTCGGCGAGGACGGCAAGGTCGCCGGACTGCGCACCGAGCGGACCGAGCTGGACGGCACGGGCAACGTGAAGGGCACCGGCGAGTTCACGACCTGGGACGTCCAGGCCGTGTACCGCGCGGTGGGCTACCTCTCCGACGAACTGCCGAAGCTGCCGTTCGACCTCGCGAGCGGCACCGTCCCGGACGAGGGCGGCCGGGTGATCGAGGGCGGCGAGCACATGGCGTCCACGTACGTCACCGGGTGGATCCGGCGCGGTCCGGTCGGGCTGATCGGACACACCAAGGGCGATGCCAACGAGACGGTCGCCAACCTGCTGGAGGACCACCGCGAGGGCCGGCTCCTCACCCCGGCCACGCCGGAGGAGGACGCCGTCGTGGCGTACCTGCGGGACAAGGGCGTGGAGTACACGACGTGGGAGGGCTGGTACCGCCTGGACGCCGCCGAGCGTGCGCTGGGTGAGGCCGAGGGCCGCGAGCGCGTCAAGATCGTGGAGCGCGAGGGCATGCTGCGGGCGAGCGCCGGGCAGTAACCGCACGGCGAGCACGGCGAGCACGGTGGCGGGGCACCCCGGAGGATCCGGGGCGCCCCGCCTTCTCACGCGTCGAGCAGCGGGATGAGCCGCTCCTCCTCGTACACGAGGTGGGCCTCCAGCTCGTCCGTGAGCCGCTCGACTTCGCGCAGCACGTGCCGGGGGTCCGCCCCTTCCTCGGACACGGCCTCCTTGAGGCCGGCGAGAAGGACGGCGATCCGCTCGTGCTCCTGTTTCAGCCGGTCCACCACCGGGGCCAGCTCGGGGTGGCGGTCGGCGAGCATCGGGAAGAGCATCGTGTCCTCCCCGGTGTGGTGGTTGTGCAGCCCCTGGCAGACGGTCAGGCAGTTGACGCGCAGTTGCGTGACGAGGCCGGCGGCGGTTCCGGACTTGGCGATCTCCTTGCGGATGAGCCCGAGTTCGCGCCGGAAGGCGTCGTGGACGGTCTTGATGTACTCCCCCAGGGACTTCCCGTTGAGGCTGGGCGGGCCGGGGACCTCGGTGAGGGCGACCACGGGGATCACGCGGCTGGTCCTGGCCTGGTATTCCGCCCACCCGGAGTCCGCCTCGACCGCGCGGGCGAAGGCGCGGTCGCGCTCCTCGCCCCGGAGGACGGTGGCTTCCGCCTCGTACGTGAAGACGCCGCTCTCGACCGTCACACGGGGGTTGGCCAGCAGGTTGTGGTACCAGGCCGGGTGCTTGGGCGCGCCGGCGGCCGAGGCGATGACGAGGACGCGGCCGTCGCCGTCGGGGTAGTAGCCGACGGGGGTGGTGTGGGGCTTGCCGGACCGGGCGCCGACGGTGGTCAGCAGGACGAGCCGGGCTCCCTCGAACCATCCGCCCACGCGGCCGTGGTTGGCGCGGAACTCTTCGATGACCGGCTGATTGAAATCGATGGGCAATTCTCTGCTTTCTGCTCCGGGGCGAGGGACTGCTGTGTGCACGGATGCACGGATGTACGCGGAGAGAAAACAGAAGAAGGCGGGGCTCTGGCCCGCCCCGGCGTCACGCCGAGGCCGGGTGCCCTACTCGTGTGTGGCCCATGGCCGACCCGGCAGTCACGGCGTCAACGTACCGATGACGCATGGCCCCACGCAACGAAGATTTCCGGCCATCAGTACAGCGGGATGTCGTCGCCGACCGCCTGTTCGCGGGCGGCGTCGATGACCAGTGCTGCCGCGGCTGCGTCCTGGACGGCCACCCCGACCGACTTGTAGAGGGTGATCTCGTCGGGCGACCGGCGGCCCGGCCTGCTGCCGTTGAGCAGTTCGCCGAGTTCGGCGTGGATGTGATCGGCGGTGATCACGCCGTCGCGGATGGGGAAGAGCAGGTCGTTGCTGCCGGCGGGGAACGGCGCCAGCACGGCCCGCCGGGACTCGACGCACACCAGGGCGTCGGCCACGGTGGCGTCGTCGACCTCCCGCCCGCCCCGGTTGAAGCCGACGGAGGTGATGTGCGCGCCGGGCGTCAGCCAGGCCCGCCGTACGACCGGGTCGACGGAGTGGGTGGCGGCGGCGACGAGGTCGGCACCGTCGAGCGCCTCGGCGTAGGACGGTACGGCGACCACCTCGGCGCTCAGGGCGGCCCCCAGTTCCTCGGCCAGCACCCCGGCCCTGACCGCGTCACGGCCGGCCACCCGGATGTGCCGGACGGGCCGTACCCGGCACAGGGCGTGGGCGTGCGTCCGGGCCTGGACGCCGGTGCCGAGCACGGCGAGGACGGTGGCGTCGTCGCGGGCGAGGAGCCGCGCCGACAGGGCGGAGGCGGCGGCGGTCCGCGCGGCGGTGATGGCGGTCCCGTCGAGCAGCGCCCGGGGGGCGCCCGTCTCCGGGTCGAACACGGCGACGAGTGCCTGGTGGGTGGGGAGCGGGGTTCCGGCGTTGTGCGGGAAGAGGGAGACCAGCTTGGTCATGAGCACCCCGGCGGACGGCACGAAGGCCGGCATGGCCGCGAGGAAGCCGTCCCGCTCGTGCACCATGGCGGCGACCCGGTCGGGCACGGAGGCGCGGCCCTCGCTGAGGTCCACCATCGCGGGACCGAGTCCGTCGATCAGCGCGTCCATGTCGAGCAGTGCCTCGACCTGTGAGCGTCCCAGTACCAGCATCCGCCCAGCGTCCGTCACGGCCCGGGCGGTCGCCGGGGCGACACGCCCGGACGGAGGGCCTAGAACGGCGTCCTGGCCGTCTCCATGAGGCGGACCGTGTCCTCGGCGGGGAGGTGCAGGGCGGCGCCGACCGTGGTGAGGACGTCCCGCTCGGCGGGGGTGTACGCGCCGTCGGCGAGGGCGATGCGGGCTCCCTGGAGCAGGATCGACTCCCGTCCGGCGGGTGCGAGGTGCGGGGTGAGCGGCTCCAGCGCCTCGTGGAGCTCGATCGCGAGGGCGGCGCCGCACGGGGTCCCGGTGTCGGCGACGAAGCGGCCGGTGTCGGCTTCGAGGGCCGCGATCAGCGCGGTGAGGCTGTCGGCGGTGCAGTCCTCGTACCCGGCGGCGCGGACGGCGGAGACGGCGGTGCGGAGGACCGGGCGGGAGGAGACGCCGCCGGCGGCGAGGACGGCGAGGGCGACGGTGTGGACGGCGTCGCGGAGCATCGCCGAGAAGCGGGCGGTGGTGGGGTGGTCCAAGGCGTCGGTGCCGAAGTGGCCGTGGCAGGCGGCGCATTCGACGACCGGTCCGGCGAGGCCGCGGGGCAGCAGCGGCACACCGAGGAGGGTGAGGCGCCGACGGCCCGTGCGGCGGCGGTAATTGCGGTCGCCGCCGCATCCGGGGCAGAAGAAATGGCCGTCCCCGACGGTGTTCCACGAGGTGGAAATGGAGCAGATGCGCACTCTTCGCTCGCGTGATCCTCGTGCTGGCAGCACGTCGCACCTCCGAAACGCCTCGGCCACCTTGCCGCGTTGGCGTGATGTTAGCCACATCGGTGATGTCACGTCAGCACCCCGGCGTGAGATCGCCACGACATGGCTGAACCCCGCCCTCCGGAAACGCTCCGGGGATCTTCCGCGGAAGGGCGGGGTTCGTCGGTGTCCGGGTCAGCGTGCGGCGCGGTTCACCGCGGAGATGACGGCCTTCAGCGAGGCGCGGGTGGTGTTGGCGTCGATGCCGATGCCCCACAGCACCTTGCCGTCGATGGCGCATTCGATGTACGAGGCGGCCTGGGCGGACGCGCCCTCGCTCATCGTGTGCTCCTGGTAGTCCAGCAGCCGCACATCGATGCCGATGGCCTGCAGCGCGGCGAAGAAGGCCGAGATGGGTCCGTTGCCGGTGCCGGTCAGGACCGTCTCGGCGCCGTCGACGACCGCCTCGACGGTCAGCGTGTCCGTGCCGTCCTTGTCGGTCGTGGTCTGGCCGGAACGCAGCTGGATGCGCCCCCACGGGTTGTCCGGGTTGGGCAGGTACTCGTCCTGGAAGACGGACCAGATGTCCCCGGGCGTGACCTCGCCGCCCTCGGCGTCGGTCTTCGCCTGGATGATCCGCGAGAACTCGATCTGCATCCGGCGCGGCAGGTCCAGCTTGTGGTCGTTCTTCAGGACGTACGCGATGCCGCCCTTGCCGGACTGGGAGTTGACGCGGATGACCGCCTCGTAGGACCGGCCGACGTCCTTCGGGTCGATCGGCAGGTACGGCACGGCCCACTCGATGTCGTCGACCGTCTTGCCGGCGGCGGCCGCGGAGGCCTCCATCGCGTCGAAGCCCTTCTTGATGGCGTCCTGGTGGGAGCCGGAGAAGGCGGTGTAGACCAGGTCGCCCGCGTAGGGGTGGCGCGGGTGGACCTCCATCTGGTTGCAGTATTCGGAGGTGCGGCGGATCTCGTCGATCTGCGAGAAGTCGATCTGCGGATCGACACCCTGCGAGAACAGGTTCATGCCCAGGGTCACCAGGTCCACGTTGCCGGTGCGCTCGCCCTGCCCGAACAGGCAGCCCTCGATACGGTCGGCGCCGGCCATGATCGCCAGCTCGGCCGCCGCCACCGCCGTACCCCGGTCGTTGTGGGGGTGGACGGACAGGCAGACGTACTCACGGCGGGACAGGTTGCGGGACATCCACTCGAACCGGTCCGCGTGCGTGGAGGGCGTCGAGCGCTCCACGGTGGCGGGCAGGTTCAGGATGATCTCGCGGCCCTCCTCGGGCTGCCAGACGTCCATGACGCCCTCGCAGACCTCCAGGGCGAAGTCCAGCTCGGTGTCGGTGAAGATCTCGGGGCTGTACTGGTAGCCGAAGACCGTCTCGTCACCCAGCAGCTTGTCGGCGTACTCCATCACCAGACGGGTGCCGTCGACCGCGATCTGCCTGACCTGCTCCTTGGAGCCGCGGAACACGACCCGGCGGAAGACCGGGGCGGTGGCGTTGTACAGGTGGACGGTGGCGCGGTGGGCGCCTCGCAGCGACTCCACCGTGCGCTCGATCAGCTCCTCGCGCGCCTGCGTCAGGACGGAGATCGTGACGTCCTCGGGGACGGCGCCCTCTTCGATGATGGAGCGGACGAAGTTGAAGTCGGTCTCGCCGGAGGACGGGAAGCCGACCTCGATCTCCTTGTAGCCCATGCGTACCAGCAGGTCGAACATCTCGCGCTTGCGCGCGGGGCTCATGGGGTCGATCAGCGCCTGGTTGCCGTCCCGCAGGTCGGTGGAGAGCCAGCGGGGCGCCTTGGTGATGCGCCTGTCCGGCCAGGTGCGGTCGGGGATGTCGACGGCCTCGTAGCGGCCGTACTTGTGGATCGGCATCCCGGACGGCTTCTGGGTGTGGGTTGCGTTGGTGACCGGCGTGGGGCGGCCGACGGGCTGGGACATCGCGTAGGGCTCCTCGGTTGTCCTTCACAGGGACGGCCGACTGGGTCGAAGCAGCACCAGACTCCGCGGGGAGGGGGTCGGCCTACGACTACAGGCCCTCGCCGCGGCAGCTAAGAAGAAGCAGCCCGAAACGCATGATGTGGGGAAGCCTAGCCGAGCGGCACGGTGAGTGGAGGTGCTGTTTCAGTATGCGGGATTCGGCGCGCCAACCGTCGAAGAGTGCTCTATCACTCTTTTTCGGGAATCGTCGTTGCAGCCAGTGACAGTCCGGTGACGCGCTGCCACATTGCGGAATATGACAGCCACCACTCACGCGTTCTGCGCGATCGTCCCGCCGCACCTCCTCGACCACCTGTCCCGCGCCTCCGACCCCGTGATCGCCGCGGCCGCCCGCCGCACCCTGGTCACCGACGCCGCGAACCGCACCGCCCGCCGACTGACCACGGTCGCCGGCGCCGCCTCCGGACCCCCGGACGGGGAGGCGGCCGAGGGCAGGCCGAAGCGGACCGTCTACGACGCCGGGCACAAGACCGCCCTGCCGGGCAAGAAGGTGCGCGCCGAGGGCGAGGACCCTTCGGGGGACGCGACCGTCAACCGCGCGTACGCCGGTCTCGGCGCCACGTTCGAGTTGTTCCGCGACGCGTACGGACGCGACTCGATCAACGGGTCGGGGCTCCCGCTGGACGCGACCGTCCACTACGACCGGGACTACAACAACGCCTTCTGGAACGGCGACCAGATGGTCTTCGGCGACGGAGACGGCAAGATCTTCCTGGACTTCACCGTCGCGGTGGACGTCATCGGCCACGAGCTGGCCCACGGGGTCACGCAGTACACCGCGAACCTGGCGTACTTCGGCCAGCCCGGGGCGCTCAACGAGTCGATGTCGGACGTCTTCGGCTCGTTGGTCAAGCAGAAGGCGCTCGGCCAGACCGCCGAGCAGGCCGACTGGCTGATCGGCGCCGGTCTGCTGGCGCCCGAGGTCCAGGGCGTGGCGCTGCGCTCGATGAAGGCCCCCGGAACGGCGTACGACGACGACGTCCTCGGCAAGGACCCGCAGCCGGCGAAGATGGAGGACTACGTGCACACGGGCGCCGACAACGGCGGCGTGCACATCAACTCCGGCATCCCGAACCACGCCTTCTACCTGTTCGCCAAGGAGCTGGGCGGCAACGCCTGGGAGCGGGCCGGGCGGGTCTGGTACGACGTGCTGACCGGTGGCCGGCTGGCGGTGGACGCGGAGTTCGCCGACTTCTCCCGGCTGACGGTGGCCGCGGCCCGTGAGCGGTTCGGCGCGGGCGGCGCGGAGGACGACGCGGTGGTGAAGGCCTGGTCGACGGTGGGGCTCCCGACGGAGTAGACAGGGCCCATGCGTATTCGGGTCATCCGTACGGGCGGGTTCGCGGGCATCGAGCGGCGGGCCGAGGTGGACACCTCGGGACTGCCCGACGCCCACGACTGGCACGCCCTGGCCGAGGCGGCACTGAAGGACGGGCGCGGGCAGCGGCCGGTGGGCGTGCCGGACGGGTTCGGCTACGAGATCACCGTGGACGGGCGTACGGTCCACTGCGCCGACCCCGGGCTGACCGAGGAGCAGCGGGAGCTGGTCTCCCGGGTGCTCAGGGAAGGGGCGTGAGCGTCGCCGCGCCCGCGTGCCGGAGGCATGAGCGTCGCCGCGCCCACGCACCGGACGGCCCGGCTCACGCGGCCGCCGGGAACGGTCCGCCGGCCCTCGGCCGCCTTCGCCCGCACCCCGGGCCGCCGCCCGTGTACGGCCCGTGCGCGGCGGGCGTACCGGCGACCGCGGCGCCCAGCGCGCCCAGCGCGCTCAGAAGCCCAGCTTGCGCAGCTGCTTGGGGTCGCGCTGCCAGTCCTTGGCGACCTTCACGTGCAGGTCCAGGAAGACCGGTGTACCGAGCAGCGCCTCGATGTGCTTGCGCGACTTGGTGCCGACCTCCTTCAGGCGCTGCCCCTTCGGGCCGATGATGATGCCCTTCTGGCTGGGGCGCTCGATGTAGACGTTGGCGTGGATGTCCAGCAGCGGCTTGTCCGCCGGGCGGTTCTCGCGCGGGATCATCTCCTCGACGACCACCGCGATCGAGTGCGGCAGCTCGTCCCGTACGCCTTCCAGCGCGGCCTCGCGGATCAGCTCCGCGACCATGACCTGCTCCGGCTCGTCGGTGAGGTCGCCCTCCGGGTAGAGCGGCGGGCTCTCGGGAAGCAGCGGGATCAGCAGGTCGGCCACGAGCTGGACCTGCTTGTCGCCGACCGCCGAGACCGGGACGATCTCCCGCCACTCCACGCCCAGTTCCCTGCCGAGCTGGTCGATGGCGATGAGCTGCTCGGCGAGGGTCTTGGAGTCCACCAGGTCGGTCTTGGTGACGATCGCGACCTTCGGGGTCTTCTTGATCTCCGCCAGTTCCTTGGCGATGAACCGGTCACCGGGGCCGAGCTTCTCGTTTGCGGGCAGGCAGAAACCGATCACGTCGACCTCGGCCCAGGTGGTGCGCACGACGTCGTTGAGCCGCTCGCCGAGCAGGGTGCGGGGCTTGTGCAGGCCAGGGGTGTCGACCAGGATCAGCTGCGCCTCCGGGCGGTGCACGATGCCGCGCACGGTGTGCCGGGTGGTCTGCGGCCGGTTGGAGGTGATCGCCACCTTCTGGCCGACCAGAGCGTTCGTGAGGGTGGACTTGCCCGCGTTGGGGCGGCCGACGAAGCAGGCGAAACCGGCCCGGTGGGCGGTTTCGGTTTCTGGGTTACGAGCGCTCATGTCGGCCATTCTCCCCGATGCGGGCACCGCCCACGTACCGCAGGGCCTCCCTCAGGCCCGCGAGGCCTGTCGCCGGGCGGCCAGACCGGCGGCCGCCGAGGCGGCGTAGAGAGCGACGACGACGCCGACGAGAAGGTCCAGCCACTCGACCGGCTCGCCCCGTACGAGCGCGACGGCGGCCGGGACTCCGACAGCGAGCCCGATCGCGACCATCAGCACCCCGGCCGCGCCCCGCACCACCCGCGCCGCGGCGGGCCGGGCCGCCCGCAGGAGGTCGGCGGCCCCCCACAGCACGAGCAGCAACGGGAACGCGTGGTACGGCTGCGGGCTGCCCCCGACGAACCAGTCGACGACGTTGATGACGAGACCGATGGCGCCGATCGCCAGAATGAGCCGGGCCTGGGTCGACGCCCGGGCCTCCCCCGTGCGCGCCATCAGCCGGCGCTGACCGTGACGCGCAGCTCGCCGTCTGGTCCGGCGACGAGCACGGGGGTGTCGGGGCCGCCCAGGTCGCGGACGGCGGCGCGGTCCGCCTCCGAGGCGGCGTCGGCGTCGGTGACGACCGCCGCGGCCTCCAGCGACTTCGCCCCGCTGGCCACGGCCATCGCCACCGCCGTCCGGAGCGCGCTGAGGTTCAGCGACTCCAGAGCGACGGTCCCGGCGACGTACGTACGCCCGGTCTCGTCCCGCACGGCCGCGCCCTCGGGCACGCCGTTACGGGCACGGGCGCTGCGCGCCAGCGTGATGATCTTGCGGTCCTCGGGACCGAGGTCGGTGGTCTGTGTCATGCCCCGAGCATAAGTCGGGGCCGACGGCGACCCCGGATCAGCCCTGGACGGCCTTGACGAACTTGTCGCCCGCGCGCTTGGCGAGGTCGTCGAAGCTCTTGTGGCCTTCGCCGCTCATCGGGACGTAGGCGAGCCGCATGACGCCGGACCCCTGCTGGGCGATCAGGACGTCGGACTCGATCTTCATCTTGAGCTCGGCGATCTCCATGGTCAGGCGCACGCCCTGGGAGGACTCACCGGCCTTGGCGACTGGCAGGGCGGCGGCCTTGACCGGGACCTTCTCGCCGTCCTGGACGATGGTGAAGGTGCCGCACGCGCCGACGGCGGTCGTGACGTCCTTGACGAAGTCGGCGGCGCCGGTGCCCGGGAGGGAGAAGATCTGCTGAGCGAGAAGGCTGGCGCCACCGCCGTGGGCGAACTCCTGGTTGCCGCCCATGGTCGCGCCGTCGATCTTGTCGGACATGATGCGGGCGAGCGGCTCGCACTCGGGCTTCTCCGCCTTGGCCTGGTCACCCGTGCTGGGGGCGCTCTCGGCCTTCCAGCCGGCGGGCAGGTCCTTGGCCTCCAGGATGCCCGCCTTCATCTGCGCGGCGGTGAGCGGTGTGGCGGCCGCCGGCTTGTCGGCGGCCTTGTCCTTGGCCGCGCTGTCGCCGCCCTTGTCGGACGAGCCACCGCACGCGGCGGTGAGGGTGAGGGCGGAAACGGTGAGCGCGACGGCGGCGCCGCGACGTATGCGAGTACGCATGAGGGTGTGTGCTCCCTAGAAGTGAATGTCTCTGGGGAGTCGATGGTTCCCCCCTCCCCGCCATGATCGGCCGCGCTGAGGATACACACAGGAAGATCACAGGGCGGGAACGGAACTGTCCTCAGGCCGCCCGGGGGCACGGCGTCCACGCTCCGTCCCGCCGGGCTCGGGAGCCACTCGCGCGGGGGCACGGCGTCCACGCGCCGATCAGCCGCCGCAGCCCGGCGCGCATGTCCCGTGGTCCTCGGCCGGGGCGGGGTGGGCCTGGCGCCCGCACCCCCGTGACACGGCCCTCCCGGACGGGGCCGCGTCACGGGGGTGCGGGGCCGGTCCGGGGGCGGGGGCGCCGGGGAGCCGTGGCGCGGGCGGGCGCTACGGGTGGTTCAGGCGGAGGCGGGCGGCCTTCGGCAGGCCCGCGACGACGAGGTCGTAGGAGTCCTCGATCAGTTCGCGGACCGTGCGGTCGGGGAGGCCGGAGACCGTGACCGTGTTCCAGTGGCGCTTGTTCATGTGCCGGCCCGGCACGATCGCCGGGTGCTCGGCACGCAGTCGGAGCGCGATCTCGGGGTCGCACTTGAGGTTTACGGTGAGCGGCCGGGCGTCCAGGGCGGACAGGGCGAACATCTTGCCCTCGACCTTGAAGACCGAGGTCTCCGGGCCGAACGGGAAGTCCTCCACCGCGCCGTCGAACGCGAGGCAGAACGTCCGCAGCCGGCCGGGGGTCATGCCACCGGCTCCGCGACCACCGTGACGATCTTGTTGCGACGGCCCGCCGGGGACTCGGCGGTCAGGCGCAGGGCCCGGCCGTCCGGCAGGTCGACCACCGCCGACGCGCCGGCGATCGGAACCCGGCCGAGGGCCTTGGCGAGCAGTCCGCCGACCGTCTCGACGTCCTCGTCGTCGTACTCGTCCAGGCCGAACAGGTCACCCAGGTCGCCGATGTCGAGCCGGGCGGTCACCCGGAAACGGCCGTCGCCCAGCTCCTCGACCGGAGGCAGTTCCCGGTCGTACTCGTCGGTGATCTCGCCGACGATCTCCTCCAGGATGTCCTCGATCGTGACGATGCCGGCCGTGCCGCCGTACTCGTCGATGACGACGGCGCAGTGGTTGCGCTCCTGCTGCATCTCCCGCAGCAGGTCGCCGGCGTTCTTCGTGTCGGGCACGAAGGCGGCCGCCCGCATCGCCGTGGAGACCAGGTCGGACTCGGAGTCCCGGTTGATGTGGGTCTTCCGGACGAGGTCCTTCAGGTAGACGATGCCCACGACGTCGTCCTCGTTCTCCCCGGTCACCGGGATGCGGGAGAAGCCGGAGCGCAGCGCCAGGGTCAGGGCCTGGCGGATGGTCTTGTACCGCTCGATGGAGACGAGGTCGGTGCGCGGGACCATGACCTCGCGTACGAGCGTGTCGCCGAGCTCGAAGACGGAGTGGACCATGCGCCGCTCGTCGTCCTCGATGAGGGACTCCTGCTCGGCGAGGTCGACCATGGCGCGCAGCTCGGCCTCGGAGGCGAAGGGGCCCTTGCGGAAGCCCTTGCCGGGGGTGAGCGCGTTGCCGATGAGGATCAGCAGTTGCGGCACCGGGCCCAGGACACGGGCCAGCGGCAGCAGGACGTACGCGGCGACGGTCGCCGTGTTCAGCGGGTGCTGACGGCCGATGGTGCGGGGCGACACCCCGACGGCGACGTACGACACGAGCACCATGACGCCTATCGCCACCAGCAGGGCCGACCACGTCTCGTCGAACTCGCTGAGGCAGACGTACGTGACCATGACGCCGGCCGCCATCTCGCAGGCCACCCGGACCAGCAGCGCCAGGTTCAGGTAGCGCGTGGGGTCGGAGGCGACCTGGACCAGTTTGGCAGCGCCCCGCCGCCCGGCCCGTACCGCCTCGGCGGCGCGGAAGCTGGTGACGCGGGCGAGGCCGGCCTCGGCGCACGCCGCGAGCCACGCGACCACGACCAGCGCGACCGCGCCGAGGATCAGCTGTGCGGTCATGAGACGGTCGGCGCCGGGGAGGGACCCGTCAGGCCCTTCTCCGCCCGCCAGCCATCGACGATCGCCGCCTGGAGCCCGAACATCTCGGCCTTCTCGTCGGGCTCCTCGTGGTCGTACCCGAGCAGGTGCAGCACCCCGTGGACGGTGAGGAGCTGGAGCTCCTCGTCCATGGAGTGCCGCGTCGGGGCGTCCTGGCCCTGCTGGGCGGCGACCTCCGGACAGAGCACGATGTCACCGAGGAGCCCCTGCGGGGGCTCCTCGTCGTCCTTGCTCGGCGGGCGCAGCTCGTCCATCGGGAAGGACATGACGTCCGTGGGGCCCGGCAGGTCCATCCACTGGATGTGCAGCTGCTCCATCGCTTCGGCGTCCACCACGATCACCGAGAGCTCGGAGAGAGGGTGGATGCGCATCCGCGTGAGCGCGTAGCGGGCGACGTCGAGGATCGCCTGCTCGTCGACCTCGGTACCGGACTCGTTGTTGACGTCGATCGACATGGTGCTCGTGCGCTCTACTTCCCGTTTTGGTTGTCGTACTTCTCGTACGCGTCGACGATACGGCCGACGAGCTTGTGCCGTACGACGTCCTGCGACGTGAGCATCGAGAAGTGGACGTCATCGACGCCCTCCAGGATCTCCCGGACCTGGCGCAGACCGCTCTTGGTGCCGCCCGGCAGGTCGACCTGGGTGACGTCACCGGTGATGACGATCTTGGAGTCGAACCCGAGCCGGGTGAGGAACATCTTCATCTGCTCGGGGTTCGTGTTCTGGGCCTCGTCGAGGATGATGAACGCGTCGTTGAGCGTCCGGCCGCGCATGTACGCCAGCGGCGCGACCTCGATCGTGCCCGCGGCCATCAGGCGCGGGATCGAGTCGGGGTCGAGCATGTCGTGCAGCGCGTCGTACAGCGGCCGCAGGTACGGGTCGATCTTCTCGTAGAGCGTGCCGGGCAGGAAGCCGAGCCGCTCGCCCGCCTCGACGGCCGGCCGGGTCAGGATGATCCTGGTGACCTGCTTGGACTGCAGGGCCTGGACCGCCTTGGCCATGGCCAGGTACGTCTTGCCGGTGCCGGCCGGGCCGATGCCGAACACGATCGTGTGCTTGTCGATCGCGTCGACGTACCGCTTCTGGTTGAGCGTCTTGGGGCGGATGGTGCGGCCGCGGCTGGAGAGGATGTTCTGGGTGAGCACCTCGGCGGGGCTCTCCTGCCCCGGCTCCGCCGTGCCGTTCTCGGTCGCCCTGAGCATGGCGATCGAGCGTTCCACCGCGTCCTCCGTCATCGGCTGCCCGGTGCGGAGCACCAGCATCATCTCGTCGAACAGGCGCTGGACCAGGGCGACTTCCCCCGCCGGTCCGACCGCGCTGACCTCGTTGCCCCGGACATGGATGTCGGCGGCCGGGAACGCCTCTTCGATCACGCGCAGCAGGGCGTCGCCGGAGCCGAGCACGGTGACCATGGGGTGCTTGGCAGGGACGGTGAAGTGGGCTCGTGCCTGCTGGGTCTGGGCTGTGGGTGTCTGCGTCATGGGCCGGCTCTCAGGCCTGCACATACCTCCCGCTGCAGGGTTCTCGCTGCTCGACAACCTCTGGACATCCAGCGTACGTCGTGGCGCTGACAACCCAGAAGGCTTTTCCCTCACCGGCCCTACGCCGAGCGGCCGAAGCCGATCGTGGGGACGGCCCGCCGCAGCGGCCACGGCCTGAGGGGGGCGGGCAGCAGCGACTCCAGGAACGCGTACCGGCGCAGGGCCTCACGGTCCTGGCCGGAGCAGCCCTGGACGTGGTTCCACCAGGCGGCGACCTCCGCCCACCCCGGCGCGGACAGCGACCCGCCGAACTCCTGCACCGACAGGGCGGCGGTGAGCCCGGCGAAGGCGAGCCGGTCGGCGAGCGGCCACCCGGCGAGCGTGCCGGTGACGAACCCGGCGACGAAGACGTCCCCGGCACCGGTCGGGTCGAGGGCGGCGACCTCGATGGCCGGGACCTCGGCGGTCTCACCGGTCGCGGCGTCGACGGCGTACGCGCCCTCGGCGCCGAGGGTGACCACGGCGAGCGGCACCTTGCCGGCGAGCGCGCGGGCGGCGGCGCGCGGGCAGGAGGTGCGGGTGTAGCGCATCGCCTCCTCGGCGTTGGGCAGGAACGCCTCGCAGTGGCCCAGGTCGGGCAGGGCGGACAGGTCCCAGCGCCCGGTGTCGTCCCAGCCGACGTCGGCGAAGATCCGGGTGGACCGGCGGGCCGCGTCGGCGACCCACTCCTCGGGGCGGCCGGGTGTCAGGGAGGCCACGGCGGCACGCGCGCGTGGCGGTGACGCGGGCAGGGAGCCGTGCAGCGGCGGGGCCTCGTGGCCGTGCGACACCATGGTGCGTTCGCCCTCGTAGGCCATGGAGACGGTCACGGGCGAGTGCCAGCCGGGCACGGTGCGCGACCGGGACAGGTCGATGCCCTCGCCGTGCTCCAGGGCGTCCCAGCAGTACTCGCCGTAGTGGTCGTCCCCGAAGGCGGCCGCCAGGGAGGTCCGCAGCCCGAGGCGAGCCAGGGCGGTGGCCATGTTGGCGACGCCGCCGGGGCTGGAGCCCATGCCGCGCGCCCAGGTCTCGGTGCCGCGCACGGGGGCGCTGTCCAGGCCGGTGAAGATGATGTCGAGGAAGACGGTGCCGGTGAGGAAGACGTCGCACTCCGGATCGGCGGGCGTGCGCAGCGCGCCCAAGGGGTCGACTCCGGCCGTGTGTTGCCGTTGCTGCTGCTCTCCTCGGGATGTGGTCACGGCGGGCTCCCCGGTCGCGGTACGGATCAGGACAGTGTGCCCGATTCTCGTCGCACACGAAGGCCGTCACCCAGGGCGGAACGGCTGCGACTACCCGCCTCCAAGCCTCGCAAACGTTATGTGTCTCAGATCACAGCGACCTGCCTTCTCGTTCGACCGGCCCGCTTGATACAAATTGCCCCGCGTTCCCGTGCACGTTCCCGTACGACACCGGGCGCTCCCCCTCCTCCCTCTCTCCCTGTTCGGGAACGCCCATGCCCTCGCGCCCGCGCGCCCTGTGGCCGCTCGTCGCCCTGTTCACGGCCGGTTACCTCGCCGCGTACCTGCTGCCGACCGTCGTCGGCCGTCTCTCCGCCGGACTCGGACTGACCCCGGCCCAGGCCGGTCTGGTCGGCTCCGGCCTGCTCCTGGGTTCCGCCGCCGCCGGCTTCACGCTCGCGTCGCGCGTGGACCGCCACGGCCCGCGCCGGCTGGCCCGCGCGGGACTGCTGCTGGCCGTCACGGGCTACGGCTGCGCCGCCCTCGCCTCCGCCGTACCGCTCGTCGTGGCGGGCGCGATGGCCGGCGGCTACGGCTCCGGTACGGCGACGGCGGTCGCCGCGGCCGGGATCGCGGGGCGGCGCGATCCGCACCGCGCCTCCACGCTGGGCCTGCTGTCGGTGTCCGCCACGGCCGGCGCCCTGTACCTGACGCTTCCACACCTCGGCGGCGGGCACGCGCTGCCGTTCGCGTCGCTCGCGCTGGTCGCCGCCGCCGTGTGGCCGACGACGGGACGGCTGGAGAGCGGCCACGACACGGACGCGGCCCGGGAGGCGGGGACGCCGCTGCCCCGGCCGCGGGCCGGCCTGGTGCTGGCGGGCGCGATGGTGTGCTGGTCGATGGCGCAGAACGCCCTGTGGGGCGTCAGCGGCCGGATCGGGGTCACCCAGGCCGGGCTGAGCGAGGTGACGGTCGGCGCGGTGTTCGCGGCGGCGCTCGGCGCCGGGCTGCTGGGTGTCACGGCGGCCGGCGCGCTGGGTGCCCGGCTCGGGCGGGCGGTGCCGATCGGTCTCGGCACGGTGGCGATCGCCGGCTGCGTCGGCCTGAGCTCCTCGGCCGAGGGCCTGGCCTCCTTCGCGGCCGGCGAGATCCTGTGGAACGCCTGCTATCCGGTGGTCCTGTCCTACCTGATCGGCCTGGCCGCCTCCCTGGACCCGCGCGGCCGCTGGGCGGTCCTCGCCGGTTCGGCGTCCTCGCTCGGCGTGGCCTGCGGCCCCGTCGTCGGCAGCGTGCTGTCGGAGCGGGCGGGCTACCCCGGCATGGGCATGCTGCTGGGCGGCGCCCTGCTGCTGCTCGCCGTTCCGCTGACCGCCGTGGCCCTGCACACCTCGGGCCGCCCGCTGGTGCCGGGCGCGGTCCGCCGCCGCGGCGGAGCCCCCGCGGCGGTCGTCGCCGGCACCGCGGGCGCGGCGGCCGGTCTCGCCGCCCCGCAGATCGGCGCGCCGGAGCAGCCGGTCACCGAGTTCCCGGTCCGCTCCGTGGTGCCCCTCCTGGTGCGCCGGCGCGCCTACCGCACGGCGGGCCCGTCCGGTCCGCAGGGCTGACGGCCGGCGCGCCGCCCGGACGCGGAGGCCCTAGTCGAACTCGTACGCCTCGACCTCGGCGAGGTACCGCGCCCGGCGGTCCTCGTCGTGGTCCAGGAACGACGCCAGGAACGAGTTGCGGGCCAGCTCCCGCAGCTGCTCCTGCCCGATGCCCAGCGCCTCGTGCACGGCGTGGAAGGTGTCGCCGACGTACCCGCCGAAGTACGCCGGGTCGTCGGAGTTCACCGTCACCAGCAGCCCCGCCGCCATCATCGACGGCAGCGGGTGGTCCTCCAGGACGTCGACGGCGCGCAGCCGGACGTTCGACAGCGGGCACAGGGTGAGCGGCACCCGCTCCCGTACCAGCCGCTCCACCAGCTCCCGGTCCTCCAAGGCACGCAGCCCGTGGTCGATCCGCTCGACGCCCAGGACGTCCAGCGCCTCGCGGACGTACGCGGGCGGGCCCTCCTCGCCCGCGTGCGCGACCTTCCGCAGGCCGAGCGCGTCGGCCGCCGCGTACACCTCGGCGAACTTCGAGGGCGGGTGGCCCACCTCCGCCGAGTCCAGGCCGACGCCCACGATGTGCTCCAGGTACGGCTCCGCCGCCCGGAGCGTCTCCATCGCCGACTCGGCCGGCCGGTCGCGCAGGAAGCACATGATCAGCTGCGTGGAGACGCCGTGCCGCTCCTCGGCGCGGTCCAGCGCCCGCGCCAGCCCCTCGATCACCGTGCCGATGGGGACACCGCGCTCGGTGTGCGCCTGCGGGTCGAAGAAGATCTCGGCGTGCCGTACGCCCTGCCGGGCGGCCCGCTCCAGGTAGGCGTCGGCGAGCTCCGTGAAGTCGTCGGCGGTGTGCAGGACGGCCATCAGCCCGTAGTACAGGTCCAGGAAGGACTGCAGGTCGCTGAAGAGGTACGCCTCGCGCAGCGCCTCGGTGTCGGCGTACGGCAGCTCGACGCCGTTGCGCGCGGCGAGCGCGAAGGCGAGCTCGGGTTCGAGGGTGCCCTCGATGTGGAGGTGCAGCTCGGCTTTGGGGAGTGCTTCGGGGAGGTGCATGGCGCGTATGCCTTACTGGCGTTTGGGGAGGGGGACGCGGACGAGGTCGTGGGCGACGGTCAGCTCGCCGTCGAAACCCGCCGCCCGCGCCTGCTGTTCGAAGAGGCCGGGGTCGCTGTAGCGCTGCGAGAAGTGGGTGAGGACGAGGTGGCGTACGCCCGCCCGGCGGGCCACCGCGGCCGCCTGCCCGGCCGTCAGGTGGCCGTGGTCCTCGGCGAGCACGGCGTCCTCGTCGAGGAACGTCGACTCGATGACCAGCATGTCGCAGCCCTCGGCGAGCACATGGACACCGTCGCACAGCCGGGTGTCCATGACGAAGGCGAACCGCTGGCCGCGCCGTACCTCGCTGACGTCCTCCAGCCGCACCGCGCCCAGCGCGCCCTCGCGCTGGAGCCGGCCCACCTCCGGACCCTTGATGCCGTGTGCGGCGAGCCTCTCGGGCAGCATCCGGACCCCGTCGGGCTCGGTCAGCCGGTAGCCGAACGACTCGACCGGGTGCGAGAGGCGGCGCGCCTCCAGGGTGTACGCGGGGGTCGAGGCGAGCACGCCGTCGTCGGCGACCGGCGCCTCGACGAGTTTCACCGTCTCGCGGTAGGCGGTCGCGTACCGCAGCCGGTCGAAGAAGCGCTGTCCGCTCGCCGGGTAGTGCGCGGTGACCGGGTGCGGCACCTGGTCGAGGTTGATGCGCTGGATCACCCCGGCGAGGCCCAGGGAGTGGTCGCCGTGGAAGTGGGTGACGCAGATGCGGTCGATGTCGTGCGCGGCGACCCCGGCGCGCAGCATCTGGCGCTGGGTGCCCTCGCCCGGGTCGAAGAGGATGCCCTCGCCGTCCCAGCGCAGCAGGTAGCCGTTGTGGTTGCGGTGTCGGGTGGGCACCTGGCTCGCGGTGCCCAGCACGACGAATTCCCGTACGGACATGGCCGGCCTGACTATCCGGGAGGCCAGTTCAGGCCGCGGCCGCCGAGCACGTGGGCGTGCGCGTGCCAGACGGTCTGCCCGGCTCCGGCGCCGGTGTTGAAGACGATGCGGTAGCCGCTGCCGTCGGCCTTCTCGTCCGCGGCGACCCGACCGGCCTCGCGCAGCACGTCCGCGGCGATCTCCGGCGCCCCTTCGGCCAGGGAGGCGGCGTCGGGGTAGTGCGCCTTGGGGATGACCAGGACGTGCGTGGGTGCCTGCGGGTTGATGTCGCGGAAGGCGACGGTCGTCTCCGACTCGCGCACGATGGTGGCCGGGACCTCCCCCGCCACGATCTTGCAGAACAGGCAGTCGCTCTGCGCCTCTCCGGCCATGTCCTGGTCCTTTCTGTCACCGTCTGCTTACGGGGGCACTCTATCGGCGGCCGGGTGCGCGCCTCTTGAGGGCGGACCTGCTGACCCAGTACGTGATGACCACGGCCCAGAACAGCGGTCCGCCGAGCCCGGCGACGACCCCCGCGCCTGCCGTGGGCAGCGCCAGGGTCACCGCCGAGTGCAGACCCAGCAGCCCCACGGCGCCGGCCATCCACAGCACCGGGGGACATTTCCGGGAGATCAGCAGCAGGGGGCGCCGCAGCCGCGGCGGCACGCGCCGCCGCATCCACAGGAACCACCCCGCCCACAGCGCCAGGAAGACGGCGACGCCGATGAGCTGGGCCACCACCGCGCCCGTCCCCGGGCGCCCGGTGCGCAGCTGGACCGAACCGATGCTGGCGGCCAGGAACCCGGCGAGCGCCACCCAGCGCGCGCCCGCGGCGGTGCCCCAGGCCATGGTCTCCAGGTTGAAGCGGGCTTCGCGGTCGTCCAGGTCGAGCGCGGCCGAGTCGACGAACCCCTCGGCCGCCCTGGTCCACGCGCCGCGCCGGTACCAGCGGCGGCGCAGGTGCAGCAGGGACAGGTTGTTGTGCGCCTCGCTGCTCTCCGGGTTGAGGCGCAGGGCGTTCTCGTACGCCCTTTCGGCGGTGGCGTAGTCGTTGAGCTGGTAGGCGACCAGGCCGAGCAGGAAGTGGGTGGCGTCCTCCTCGGGGCCCAGTTCCACCGAGCGGAGGGCCAGCGCGTACGCCTCGCGGCGCCGCGCCGGGTTCTCCGAGCGGACCAGGATCGTGCCGAGCACGTGGTAACCGCTCCAGTGGTGCGGTACGAGGGCGAGGCCGCGCCGGGCGGAGTCCTCCGCGGCGGCCCACTGGGGTCCGCCGGCCGGCCCGTGGGCCAGCAGGTCGGCGCGGAGGAACCACGCCGACGGCAGCTCGGGGTCGGCGCGCAACGCCTCGTCGGCCAGGCGGAGCGCCTCCGCGCGGTCGCCGAGGTGGCGGCGGCAGCGGGCGAGGAGGGCGAGCGCCCGGGCGTCGTCCGGGTGCTGGGCCAGGTGCTGGGCGGTGAGGGCCGCGGCCTGGTCGTAGCGCTCCAGGTCGTGGAGCGCTTCGGCCCGGTCGAGCGTCATCGGCTGCGGCTGGGGCTGCGGGGTGGTCACAGTTTGCGCTTCCTCTTCAGGTACGCGAGGAGGTCGTCGTACATGCCGCCGTCGTTGGCGAACGTCGCCACGTTGCGGGCGGCGGAGAACCACGGGTCGGTGGACGGCCGTATCTGCTTGACCGCGCCCAGCAGGTCCTTCGTGTTGATCATCCGTACGGTGCCGGTGCGGGCCGAGTCGAGCAGCGCGGTCTCGGCGGCGCTCTCGCAGACGTGGGCGAGGTCGGCGCCGGAGAAGTCCTCGGTGGCCTTGACGAGCTTGCCCATGTCGACGGCTTCGATGGGCCGGTCGCGGAGGTGGTAACGGAGGATCGCGTCCCGCGCGGTGGCGTCCGGCGGCAGGACGAGCAGCGTACGGTCGAGGCGCCCGGGGCGGCGCAGCGCGATGTCCACGTCCCAGGGGACGTTGGTGGCGGCGAGGACGAACACGCCGTCGTTGCTGTCGGCGGCGATGCCGTCCAGTTCGGTCAGCAGCTGGTTGACGACGTTGCGCAGCCCGCTGTGGTGGCTGCGGCTGCGCTTGGCGCCCAGCGCGTCCAGCTCGTCGAGGAAGACGACGCACGGGGCCTGGGCGCGGGCGGTCTCGAAGATGTCGTGGACGTTCTTCTCGGAGGCGCCGATGTACATGTCGAGGATGTCGCTCAGCGAGATCGACAGGAAGCTCGCGCCGAGCTCACCGGCGACCGCGCGGGCGATGAACGTCTTGCCGCAGCCGGGCGGCCCGTACAGCAGGAGACCGCCGCGGAGGCTCTTGCCGTACAGCTTGCGCAGCTCGGGGTTGCGCATGGGCGCCAGGAACGCGGCCTCCAGGCGGTCCTTGACCTCCTGCATGCCGCCGACGTCCGCGAGCCGTACGGCACCGGGCGCGTCGACGTCCCAGGCGCCGGCGTCCCCGGGGTCGTCGCCGAGGCCGTCGACGGTGAGGGGCGCCTCGGTGCCGTCGGCGAACCGGGGCGGGACGATGTCGCCGACCTCCTGCTCGGCGGCCGCCCAGTCGAAGCCGGCGCCGTCCTGCGGGGGCTGGGGCGCGGCCAGGGCGTGGGGCGGCTGGGAGGTCTGGGGCGCGGGGTGGGGTGTGGCCCCGGGTGCGGCCTGGGGTGCGGGCGGCATGCCCATGGCGCGGCCCATCAGCGCGCGGGCGTCCGCGTCGCCGGGCGCGTGCTGGAGGGCGACGGCCGCCTCGGTCACGGCTTCGTCGACGCGCCCCGCCTGGAGGAGGAGTTCGGCGAGGTGCAGCCGCAGGGGGACGTCACCGGGTGCGGCGGCGACGGCGGCGCGCAGACTGCGAATGAGAGGAGACTCGTCGGACATGCGGCAACCTTACGGATCCGGTACGACAACCGGTCCGCTGGGCCCCTACTGTGGGGCGATGAGACGAGACCGGGTGCCGCGCCGGCTGGTCGTGGACGGCACGACGTGGCTGTGGTCGGTCCGGCACCGGCACCGGAACCGGCACGACGACTGCCGCGAGTCGCTGACCCTGCGCCGCGCCGACGCCCCCCACGCCCAACTGCGGCTGGTCTTCCGGGCCGTGCCCGGCCGGCTGATCCGTGACGCCTACTGGCCGTCAGGAGCGCTGGGCGACACCCACGGCAACAACCTGAACCTGCACGAGCCGGGCGTGGTGCGCCGTTTCCTCGACGAGGCCTCGGCGCGCGGGCTGCTGCCCACCGCGCACGGCGTCCACGAGGTGGACGGCTGGCCGCTGTTCGACGCGCTGGCCGTCCGGGCGTCCCCGGGTCAGGACCAGCGGCCGGTGCGCCCCAGCAGCAGGGCGGTGGCGGCCGTCCCGGCGGTGGAGGTGCGCAGGACGCTGCGGCCCAGCCGGTAGGGCTTCGCGCCCGCCTCGGCGAAGGCCGCCAACTCGTCGGGCGACACGCCCCCTTCGGGGCCGACGACGAGCACGATCCGTCCGGCGGCGGGCAGTTCGGCGGTGGCCAGCGGCTCGGCGCCCTCCTCGTGGAGGACGGCGGCGAAGTCGGCCCCGGCGAGCAGTTGGGCGACCTGCTTGGTCGACGCCGCGTCCGCGACGTCCGGGAAGCGGAGCCGGCGCGACTGCTTGCCCGCCTCCCGCGCGGTGGCCCGCCACTTGCCGAGCGCCTTCATGCCGCGGTCGCCCTTCCACTGCGTGACGCAGCGGGACGCCGTCCACGGCACGATCGCGTCGACGCCCGTCTCGGTCATGGTCTCCACCGCCAGCTCGCCCCGGTCGCCCTTGGGGAGGGCTTGGACGACGGTGATACGAGGGGCGGGCTCGGGTTCCGTACGGACCTCGGCCACCGCCACCCGGAGGCGGTCCTTGCCCTCGACGGCCTCGACCGTGCCGTACGCGCCGGAGCCCGCGCCGTCCGTCAGGACGATCTCCTCACCGACGCGCAGCCGCCGTACCGACACCGCGTGCCGCCCCTCGGGCCCTTCGAGCGTGACGGTCCCGCCGGTGACGTGGCCGACCAGGAAGACGGGGGCGGTCACGAGGCCACGCCCCGCAGCGCGAGGGACGACACCGCGGCGTCCAGTTCGGCGCCCAGGACCTCCACCAGCCGTCCGGCGGGCAGCTCGCGCGCCATCCGGTGGCCCTGCCCGGCCCACAGCGCCATGCCCTGCGGGTCGCCCGCCGCGGCGGCGGCCTTACGCAGCCCGCTCGTCAGGTGGTGCACCTCGGGGTACGCGGCCGGGGCATAGGGGCCGTGTTCGTGCATGAACCGGTTGACCAGGCCCCGGGCCGGGCGTCCCGAGAACGCCCGCGTCAGCTCGGTGCGGACGAACAGGGGGTTGGTCATGGCCTGCTTGTGCAGAGGTTGCGCGCCCGACTCGGGGCACACCAGGAACGCGGTGCCGAGCTGCGCGGCCTCGGCGCCCGCCGCGAGGGCCGCGGCGATCTGGCTGCCGCGCATCAGGCCGCCGGCGGCGACGATCGGCAGCGGCACGGCCTCCTTGACCAGCGCGATCAGCGACAGCAGGCCCGTGCCCGACCCGCCGGTCTCCGGGTCGTCGCGGTGCGTGCCCTGGTGGCCGCCCGCCTCGACGCCCTGGACGCACACGGCGTCGGCGCCCGCCTGCTGCGCGGCCTCGGCCTCCTCGGGCGAGGTGACCGTCACGACGGTGAGCGTCCCGGCGCGTGCGAACGCGGCGACCGTGTCGCGGGTGGGGCACCCGAAGGTGAACGAGACCATCGGGACCGGATCGTCCAGCAGGATGGCCAGCTTGGCCTCGTAACCGTCGTCGCGCCCCGCGTCGGGGTCGCCGAGCGGCGTGTCGTACCAGGTGGCCTCACCGGCGAGCTGGTGCCGGTACACGTCGACGGCCGCGGGGTCGGCGTGCCCGGGCTGCGGCATGAACAGGTTGACGCCGAAGGGCCGCGAGGTCAGCCCGCGCAGCCGCTTGATCTCCTGGTACATGCCGTCGGCGGTCTTGTACCCGGCGGCCAGGAAACCCAGGCCGCCGGCCTCGGACACGGCCGCGGCGAGCTGCGGACAGGAGGCGCCACCCGCCATGGGGGCCTGCACGATCGGGTACCGGCAGAGATCGGTCAGTGCGGAGGACATGCAGGCATGGTGTCACGCCCCCACGGCGCCGCCACACGGGCCTGCCCATGCGCGCCCGCGTACCCCCGCCGGGCCGTCACCGTCCCGGCGGGGCGTGCCTTCGACGGTCGCCCGTGCGCGTACGCGTGCCTTCGGGGCCGAGCCGAGGCCCGGGCACCGACGCGAGCGCGAAGCCGCTGGGGTGCCGGTCCGGCGGCCGTGCACGCCCGCGCGGCGCGAAGCTGCCGCGACCCGGGGGCGGGGGCGTCGGCCACCGCGTACGACCAACGTCCCCCTGTCAGGCGGTCCGGGGGTCGAGCCCCCTTTTCGGGGGCACCGCCCCCGGTCACCGCCCGTTGAACGCGTCCTTGAGGCGGGAGAACAGCCCCTGCTGCCCCGGCTGGAACTGGCCGGTCGGCCGCTCCTCGCCCCGCAGCTTCGCCAGCTCCCGCAGCAGTCGTTCCTGCTCCGGGTCGAGCTTCGACGGCGTCTGGACCTCGACGTGCACGATGAGGTCACCGCGTCCGCCGCCCCGCAGGTGCGTGACGCCGCGCCCGTGCAGCGGGATCGACTGGCCCGACTGCGTACCGGGCCGGACGTCGACCTCCTCCAGCCCGTCCAGCGTCTCCAGCGGACACTTCGTGCCCAGCGCGGCCGCCGTCATCGGGATGGTCACCGTGCAGTGCAGGTCGTCGCCGCGCCGCTGGAACACCGTGTGCGGGAGCTCGTGGATCTCGACGTACAGGTCGCCGGCCGGGCCGCCGCCGGGGCCGACCTCGCCCTCGCCGGCCAGCTGGATGCGGGTGCCGTTGTCGACACCGGCCGGGATCTTGACCGTCAGCGTCCGGCGGGACCGGACCCGGCCGTCGCCGGCGCACTCCGGGCAGGGCGTCGGGACGACCGTGCCGAAGCCCTGGCACTGGGGGCAGGGGCGGGAGGTCATGACCTGGCCCAGGAAGGACCGGGTGACCTGGGAGACCTCGCCACGGCCGCGACACATGTCGCAGGTCTGGGCCGACGTACCCGGCGCGGCGCCCTCGCCGGAACAGGTCGTGCAGACGACGGCCGTGTCGACCTGGATGTCCTTGGTCGTACCGAAGGCCGCCTCGTTGAGGTCGATCTCCAGGCGGATCATCGCGTCCTGGCCGCGCCTGGTGCGCGACCGGGGCCCGCGCTGGGACGCCGTACCGAAGAAGGCGTCCATGATGTCGGAGAAGTTGCCGAAGCCGCCCGCACCGAAGCCACCCGCGCCCGCGCCGCCGGAGGTCGACAGCGGGTCACCGCCGAGGTCGTAGACCTGCTTCTTCTGCGGGTCCGACAGCACCTCGTAGGCGGCGTTGATCTCCTTGAACCGCTCCTGCGTCTTGGGATCGGGGTTGACGTCCGGATGCAGCTCGCGGGCGAGCCTCCGGAACGCCTTCTTGATCTCGTCCTGGGACGCGTCGCGGCGTACGCCGAGTACGGCGTAGTAGTCCGTGGCCACTTACGACTCCGCCAGGATTTGTCCGACGTAACGTGCCACTGCGCGTACCGCTCCCATCGTTCCGGGGTAGTCCATGCGGGTCGGTCCGACCACGCCGAGTTTGGCGACTGCCTCGTCGCCCGAACCGTAGCCGACCGCGACGACGGACGTGGAGTTGAGGCCCTCATGGGCGTTCTCGTGCCCGATACGTACGGTCATGGCCGAGTCCTTGGCCTCGCCGAGCAGCTTCAGGAGCACCACCTGCTCCTCCAGCGCCTCCAGCACCGGCCGGATCGTCAGCGGGAAGTCGTGCCCGAAGCGGGTGAGATTGGCGGTGCCGCCGATCATCAGCCGTTCCTCGGTCTCCTCCACCAGGGTCTCCAGCAGTGTGGCCAGCACCGTGGAGACGGTGCCCCGGTCCTCCGCCTCGAAGGACTCGGGGAGGTCCTGCACCAGCTGGGGCACGTCCGTGAAGCGCCGCCCCACGACACGGCTGTTCAGCCGCGCCCGCAGATCGGCCACGGACGTCTCGCCGAACGGCGCCGGGCAGTCGACCATGCGCTGCTCCACGCGCCCGGTGTCGGTGATCAGGACGAGCATCAGCCGGGCGGGGGCCAGCGACAGCAGCTCCACATGACGCACGGTGGACCGCGTCAGGGACGGGTACTGCACGACCGCGACCTGCCGGGTCAGCTGCGCCAGCAGCCGCACCGTACGACCGACGACGTCGTCGAGGTCGACCGCGCCGTCCAGGAAGTTCTGGATGGCGCGCCGCTCCGGCGACGACAGCGGCTTGACGCCGGCGAGCCGGTCGACGAACAGACGGTAGCCCTTGTCCGTGGGGATGCGGCCCGCGCTGGTGTGGGGCTGGGCGATGAAGCCCTCGTCCTCCAGCACGGCCATGTCGTTGCGCACGGTGGCGGGCGAGACGCCGAGGTTGTGGCGCTCCGTGAGCGCCTTGGAACCGACCGGCTCCTCGGTGCCCACATAGTCCTGGACGATGGCGCGCAGCACTTCGAGCCTGCGTTCACTGAGCACCGCGCGCACCTCCAGCTGGCCGTGGTTCCTTCTGCTCCGCTGGCACTCGCGATGCCCGAGTGCCAACCTTCCCCGGCAAGTGTACGGCGCCGGGGCTGACCCCTAGCAAGGGCGGCCGACCACGCTACCGCGCGCTGACGCCGGTGGTTGCCGATAGCGTCGCGGTATGGACGTCTGTTGGGAAGACTTCGGATGGGAGCGTCTCGCCGACGGAGTGGGCCGCAGGAGGCTGCCGGTGTGGGACGCGACCACCGCGTTGGTGGTCGGTGAGGACGGCGCCCTGCTGTACGACACGGGCGCGACGCTCCGTGAGGGGGCCGGGATCCGGGCGCAGGCGCAGGCCCTGATGGGCGGCCGGAGAGTGACGCATATCGCACTGAGCCATCCCCATTTCGATCATGTGCTCGGTACGGCGGCGTTCTCCGGCACGGAGGTGTACGGCGCGGTCGGCATCGACACCGTCCTGACACGGGACCGGGACGGGCTGCGGGACGACGCCGTACGGCACGGGGTGGCCGAGGCGGACGCGGTGGAGGCGGCGGACGTCCTGGTGGTCCCGCACCACCTGGTGTGCGGCGAGTGGACGCTGGAACTGGGCGGGCGGCAGGTGCTGCTGGCCGACGCGGGCCCGGGCCACAGCGGTCACGACCTGGCCGTGCTGGTGCCGGGCTCCCGGGATGTCGTCCTCTGCGGGGACCTGGTGGAGGAGTCGGGCGACCCCCAGGCGGGGCCGGACGCCGTCCCGTCGCGCTGGCCGGCCGCCCTGGACCGGCTGCTGGAGCTGGGCGGTGAGGCCGCCGTGTACGTCCCGGGGCACGGGGCCGTCGTCGGCGCCGGCTTCGTACGCGCCCAACGCGATGAACTGGCCCGACGGTTCGGCGTGTCGTAGCGTCTGGCGGATGCGCGCTTACGACCCTGACCTGACGCCCTCCTGGAAGCGTTCGGCCCCGGTGCCGGAGGTACCCGCCGAACCGGACCTGGTGGTCGAGGAGGTGAGCACCGGCTTCTGCGGGGCGGTGATCGGCTGCGAGGCGGGCACCGTGACCCTGGAGGACCGGTTCGGCAAGCACCGGGTGTTCCCGCTGGCGCCCCGCGGCTTCCTCCTGGAGGGGCGCACGGTGACGCTGGTGCGCCCGTCGGCCGGCCCCTCGCGCCCGTCGCGTACCGCGTCGGGTTCGATCGCCGTTCCCGGCGCACGCGCGCGTGTCGCCCGTGCGGGGCGGATCTATGTGGAGGGCCGCCACGACGCGGAGCTGGTGGAGCGGGTGTGGGGCGACGACCTGCGCGTCGAGGGCGTGGTCGTCGAGTACCTGGAGGGCGTCGACGACCTCCCGGCCATCGTCCGGGAGTTCGGCCCCGGCCCGGACGCCCGCCTGGGGGTCCTGGTGGACCACCTGGTGGCGGGCTCCAAGGAGTCCCGCATCGCGGCGTCCGTCACGGACGCGCACACCCTGGTGGTGGGGCACCCGTACATCGACATCTGGGAGGCGGTGAAGCCCTCGTCGGTGGGCATCCGGTCGTGGCCCACGGTCCCGCGCGGCCAGGACTGGAAGACGGGCGTGTGCCGCGCCCTGGGCTGGCCGGAGAACACGGGCGCCGCCTGGCAGCACATCCTGTCGAAGGTCCACTCGTACAAGGACCTGGAGCCGGCGCTGCTGGGCGCCGTGGAGCAGCTGATCGACCATGTGACGGTCGGCGTCGCGGACGAGTGACCGCGCCCGGCGCGGAACGAGGCGGCACACCCCCGCCGGGGCGCCGGGGCGCGGCGGCGGGACGGGGGCCCTGGCGGCCGGGGGTCCGGCGGCGGGGGCAGGGGTCCGGCGGCGGGACGAAGGTGCGGCGGCGAGGCGCCGGGGTCGTGACACGCCACGCCCGGCCCGGGGCCGGTCTAGTCCACGAGGTCCCGTACCACCGCGTCGGCGAGCAGCCGTCCCCGAAGCGTCAGCACGGCCCGCCCGACGGCGTAAGGACCGGGGTCCAGGAGCCCGTCCCTTACCGCCCGCTCGGCGGCGGCCAGGCCCGCGGGCCGGAGCAGCGACAGCTCGCACCCCTCCCGCAGCCGCAGCTCCAGCAGCACCCGCTCCACCCTCCGGTCCTCGTCCGACAGCACCTCGCGCCCCGCGCCGGGCGAGCGCCCCCCGGCCAGCGCGGCGGCGTACGCGCCGGGGTGCTTCACGTTCCACCAGCGCACGCCCCCGACGTGGCTGTGCGCGCCGGGCCCCGCGCCCCACCAGTCGGCGCCGCGCCAGTAGAGCTCGTTGTGCAGGCACCGGCCCGCCTCCGAGGTGGCCCAGTTGGACACCTCGTACCAGGAGAAGCCCGCTCCGGACAGCATGTCCTCCGCGATCAGGTACCGGTCCGCGTGGACGTCGTCGTCCGTCATGGGCACCTCTCCGCGCCGGATGCGCCGCGCCAGTTGCGTGCCCTCCTCCACGATCAGGGCGTACGCGCTGACGTGGTCGGGCCCCGCGCCGATCGCCGCGTCGAGCGACGCGCGCCAGTCGTCGTCGCTCTCCCCCGGCGTGCCGTAGATCAGGTCGAGGTTGACGTGCTCGAACCCGGCCGCGCGGGCCTCGGCGACACATGCCTCCGGCCGCCCGGGGGTGTGCGTGCGGTCGAGCACCTTCAGGACGTGCTGCCGGGCGCTCTGCATCCCGAAGGAGATCCGGTTGAAGCCGCCCTCGCGCAGCTCCGCCAGGTACGCGGGGTCGACGGACTCCGGATTGGCCTCGGTGGTGATCTCGGCGTCGTCGGCGAGCCCGAACTCCTCGCGGACGGCGCCCAGCATCGACACGAGGTCGGCGGCGGCCAGCAGCGTGGGCGTGCCGCCGCCGACGAACACGGTCCGCACGGGGCGCGGGTCGTCGCCCAGCACCTTCCGCGCGAGCCGCACCTCGTCGGTCAGCGTCGCGGCGTAGTTGTCGCGGGAGGCGAGGACACCGCCGGAGCCGCGCAGCTCGGTGGCGGTGTAGGTGTTGAAGTCGCAGTAGCCGCAGCGGGTCGCGCAGTACGGCACGTGCAGATAGAACCCGAGCGGCCGCTCACCGGACCCGGACAGGGCGGACGCGGGCAGCGCGCCGTCCTCGGGCATGGGCTCACCATCGGGCAGTACGGAAGGCATACCGCCCATTGTCCTTCACCGCCGCGCCTACCGGGCCTGGAGGACCAGCAGCGCGAGGTCGTCGCACACGGGTGTCTCGCCGAAGGCGTGGACCGCCCGCTTGATCCTTTCGGCGACCTCGTGCGCCGGCAGCCCGGCGCACCCTGCGAGGGCCTCGGCCAGGCCGTCGCCGTCGTCGAACATCCGGCCCGTGCGCGAGCGGCGCTCGGTGACACCGTCCGTGACGCACAGGAGGGTGTCACCGGGTGCGAGGTGGAAGGTGTGGCTCTCGTACCCGACGTCGTCGACGACGCCCAGCAGCACCTGGGGCGCCGCGGCGGGTGTCACGGAGCCGTCGGGGCGCAGGAGGAGCGGCAGGGGGTGACCGGCGGAGGCCAGGGTGCAGCGGGCCCCGCCGCCCTCGTCGGGGGCGAGTGGCACGAGCTCGCCGTACAGCAGTGACAGGAACCGCGACTGGGGCTGGGCGGCGGGCTGCGGTCCACCGGGCAGGTCACCGGCCGCGGCGACCATGGAGGCGGCTGCTTCGGCGGCCTCGGTGGCGTCGTCGAGGAGCAGCCGGTTCAGCCGGTCGAGGACCTGGCCCACTTGGTGGTCCTCGCGGGCGAGCAGCCGCAGCCACGGGCGGGCGAGCCCGGTGACGACGGCGGCCTCGGGGCCGCTGCCCTGGACGTCGCCGAGCATGAAGCACCAGCGGCGGGCTCCGGGTCCGGCCTGGAACACGTCGTAGAAGTCGCCGCCCGCGAGGCCGTCGTCGCTGGGCTCGTACACGACGCGGCTCTCGACGCCCGGGATCTGGGCCACCTGGCTGGGCAGCAGCCCGCGCTGGAGGATCCGGCTGATGGTGACCTGCCGGGTGTAGCGGCGGGCGGCGCCGACGGCGAGGGCGACGCGGCGCGCGAAGTCCTCCACGAGCGTGGTGACCGCGTCGGGGATACGGGCCCGCCCGCGCCGTCCGAGCATCAGCGTGCCGAGCCCGTGGCCGCCGACGACGAGCCGGTACGCGAGCGCCGTACCACCCGCGTCCGCGTCACCGCACGGTCCGTCCCCCGCCGCCCCGGCACCGTCACCGCCCGGACCCCCGGGCCCGTCCGGACCGCCGAAGCCGTCCGGCACCCTGCCGCCCGCGACGCCGGTGTCGCCTCCCGTGCCGCTGTCGCCGTACGGCGCGTGGCCGCCGCCCGCGCCGGCGTCACCACGCGCGGCACCGTCACCGTCCGGGCCCTCGGGGCCGTCCGGGCTCCGGTGCCCTCCACCGCCGCCGCCATGGACTCCTTCGGCCGAGGGCCAGGGAATCGGCACCGGCCCGGTACGGGGCGGCTCCGGCATCCGCGGCGGTTCCTTCTCCAGCACCGTACGCAGCGTCTCCAGCGCCGATTCGTCGGCGTGCCACACCCGGGCGAGCCTCGGCCCGCCGCCCTCCGTGCCGTCGCCCTCCAGCCAGAAGGCGCACCAGTCGGCCAGCCTCGGTACCAGGAGCTGGCCGGCGAGCGCGGCGACCAGGTCCTCGTCGAGCTGGCCGGCGAGCAGGTCGGACGCCTCGGCGAGAAACGACAGCGCTCCGCGGCCGGCCCACTCGTGGTCGTCGCGGACGACCCGGCGCGGGGCGGGGGTGAGGATCTCGGCGGCGCGCAGTCCGCGCCGCAT
The DNA here is from genome assembly GCF_039532985.1 of Streptomyces gobitricini. Lineage (NCBI taxonomy): Bacteria > Bacillati > Actinomycetota > Actinomycetes > Kitasatosporales > Streptomycetaceae > Streptomyces > Streptomyces gobitricini. Next base: position 273,317 of record NZ_BAAASR010000002.1, read on the forward strand.
CGCCGGTTCGGGCCCGGGTACGGGGCAGGCGTCCCAGCCGTCGAGGGGGAGCCGGGCCCAGACCGTCTTGAGGCCGGGCCGGTAGGTGATGCCCCAGCACTCGGCGAGGGCGGCGACGAGCCGGAGCCCGCGACCGTACTCGTCGAGGCCGTCCGCGTCCTCCTGGGAGACGTGCTCGTGGCGGACCGTGCGGGTGGGGTGGTGGTCGGAGACCTCGAGGACGACGGCGGCGGGCCGGCCGTCGGCCGGGTCCTCCAGGCGGAAGAGCAGCTCGACGGTGGTGCCCGCGTGGACGACCGCGTTGGTGACGAGCTCGCCGACGACCAGGACCGCGTCGTGGGCGACCCGGTCGGTGATCGCCGCTGCGGCGGGCAGCGCCAGGCCGGTCCAGTCGGCGAGCGCGGCACGGACGAAGCGGCGGGCGGCGGACGGCGCGAGGGGGTTGCCCGGCAGGCTGGTGCGCGTGACGGACTGGCTCGGCGGCGGATGGTGGGGCGGCAGCGGCAACTCGCCCGTGGTCGCGCGCTGTGTCGGGAAGGACCCCACGTGCGGCTCCTCGTCGGCTCCTGGGTCGGCTCGTGGTCGGACACCGACAGGGTGACAGATCGAGCACGCTCATAAGCGCGGAGTCATCGAACTCGCCCATGCGAACGGGGCCGCGCGCCTCCGCGCGGCCCCGTCACCACGTCCCGGGTGTCAGTCCTCCCTGGCCCCCGCGTACATCTCGTCGATCAGGTGCTTGTACTCGCGCTCCACCACGGGGCGCTTGAGCTTGAGGCTGGGCGTCAGTTCGCCGTGCTCGATGTCGAGGTCGCGCGGCAGGAGCCGGAAGCGCTTGACGGTCTGCCAGCGCTGGAGGCCCTCGTTGAGCCGGTCCACGTAGCCCTGGACGAGCTGCTCGGCCTCGGGGGTGGCCACGACCTCGGCGTAGGACTTGCCGGCGAGACCGTGCTCCTGCGCCCAGCCGAGGATCGCGGGCTCGTCGAGGGCGATGAGGGCGGTGCAGAAGTTCCGGTCGGCGCCGTGGACCAGGATGTTGGAGACGTACGGGCAGACGGCCTTGAACCGCCCCTCGATCTCGGCGGGCGCGACGTACTTGCCGCCGGACGTCTTGATCAGGTCCTTCTTGCGGTCGGTGATGCGGAGGTAGCCGTCGACCGACAGCTCGCCGATGTCCCCGGTGTGGAACCAGCCGTCCGGCTCCAGGACCTCGGCCGTCTTCTCCGGCAGCCCGTGGTAGCCCTCCATGATGCCGGGGCCCCGCAGCAGGATCTCGCCGTCGTCGGCGATCCGCACCTCGGTGCCGGGCAGCGGCTTGCCGACGGTCCCGGTGCGGTAGGCGTCGCCCGGGTTGACGAAGGAGGCGGCGCTGGATTCGGTGAGGCCGTAGCCCTCCAGGATGTGGACGCCGGCGCCGGAGAAGAAGTAGCCGATGTCGGGCGCGAGGGCGGCCGATCCGGAGACGGCGGCGCGCAGCCGGCCGCCGAAGGCCTCGCGGAGCTTGGAGTAGACGAGGGCGTCGGCGATCTTGTGCTTGGCGTTCAGGCCGAAGGGGACGCTCGCGTTGCCGGTGCGCCGGAAGTTGTCCTGGCTGGTCCTGGCGTACTCGCGGGCGACCTCGGCGGCCCACTTGAAGATCTTGTACTTGGCGCCGCCCGCGGCGCGCGCCTTGGCGGCGACCCCGTTGTACACCTTCTCGAAGATGCGGGGCACGGCGGCCATGTACGTCGGCTGGACGACCGGCAGGTTTTCAATGATCTTGTCGACGCGGCCGTCGACCGCCGTGACGTGACCGACCTCGATCTGTCCGGAGGTCAGCACCTTGCCGAAGACGTGCGCGAGGGGCAGCCAGAGGTACTGCACGTCCTCCGCCGCGACGAGGCCGGTCGCGGCGATGGCCTTGGCCATGTACGACCAGTTGTCGTGCGGCAGCCGTACGCCCTTGGGGCGGCCGGTGGTACCGGAGGTGTAGATGAGGGTGGCGAGCTGGTCGGCGGTGATGGCGGAGACCCGGTCCTTGACGGCGTCGGGGTGCTTCTCCAGGTACGCGCGGCCGCGCTCCTCGAGCTCGGCGAGGGAGAGGACCCAGCCCTCGGGGTCGGCCGCGTCCGCCTCGACGCCGGCCGGGTCGACGACCACGACGTGGGCGAGGTGCGGCAGGTCGGCGCGGCGCTCGCGGGCCTTGGCGAGCTGGGCGGCGTCCTCGGCGATCAGGACGCGGCTGCCCGAGTCGGCGAGGATGTACGCGGACTCCTCGGCGTTGGTCTGCGGGTAGACCGTCGTGGTGGCGGCACCGGCGCACATCACGCCCAGGTCGGCGAGGATCCACTCGACACGGGTGGCGGAGGCGAGGGCGACCCGCTCCTCGGCCCGCACGCCCAGGTCGATCAGGCCTGCGGCGATGGCGTAGACGCGCTCCGCGGCCTGCGCCCAGCTGAGGGACTTCCAGTCGTCGGGGCCCTGGCCGGAGGGCGCGGGGACGGGGTAGCGGTAGGCCTCCGCGTCGGGCGTCTTCGCCACCCGCTCCAGGAAGAGGTTGGCCACGGAGGGCGGGCGGGTCTCGATCGGGGTGTGTGTGTCGCTCACGACGTCCTCCGGGCGGCTTGCGGCAGGGCTGCACGACGGGATGATTGTTTAACTGGCGAGTAACCCTCGGGCGGGATCAGGTTAGAGCGCCGCGCTCCGCCACGTAAGGGGCTACGGCCCCACGGTTCATACCCGCTTCATAACGACTGGGGCGCCTCTCGGCACGTCGCAAGCACGCAAAAGCGCCCGTCCGTGAACCGAACGGGCGCTCTGCGGGCGCTACTGCTTCCGGGTGATACCGGCCGTCACTTCTTGGACTTGCCGCCGGCGGAGTCGTCGCTGGACAGCACCGCGATGAAGGCCTCCTGCGGAACCTCCACGGAACCGACCATCTTCATCCGCTTCTTGCCCTCCTTCTGCTTCTCCAGCAGCTTCCGCTTACGGGAGATGTCACCGCCGTAGCACTTGGCGAGGACGTCCTTGCGGATGGCGCGGATGGTCTCGCGGGCGATGACGCGCGAGCCGATGGCCGCCTGGATCGGCACCTCGAAGGCCTGCCGCGGGATCAGCTCGCGCAACTTGGCGACGAGCCGTACGCCGTACGCGTACGCCGCGTCCTTGTGGGTGATGGCGGAGAAGGCGTCGACCTTGTCGCCGTGCAGCAGGATGTCGACCTTGACGAGGCTGGAGGCCTGCTCGCCGGTGGGCTCGTAGTCGAGGGAGGCGTAGCCGCGGGTCTTGGACTTCAGCTGGTCGAAGAAGTCGAAGACGATCTCGGCGAGGGGGAGGGTGTAGCGGATCTCCACCCGGTCCTCGGAGAGGTAGTCCATGCCGAGGAGGGTGCCGCGGCGGGTCTGGCACAGCTCCATGATGGAGCCGATGAACTCGCTGGGGGCGAGGATCGTGGCGCGTACGACGGGCTCGTACACCTCGCTGATCTTGCCCTCGGGGAACTCGCTCGGGTTGGTGACCGTGTGCTCGGTGCCGTCCTCCATGAGGACGCGGTAGACCACGTTGGGGGCGGTGGCGATCAGGTCGAGCCCGAACTCGCGCTCCAGCCGCTCACGGATCACGTCGAGGTGCAGGAGGCCCAGGAAGCCCACGCGGAAGCCGAAGCCGAGCGCCGCGGAGGTCTCCGGCTCGTAGACGAGCGCGGCGTCGTTGAGCTGGAGCTTGTCGAGGGCGTCGCGCAGCTCGGGGTAGTCGGAGCCGTCCAGCGGGTAGAGGCCGGAGAACACCATGGGCTTGGGGTCCTTGTAGCCGCCCAGGGCCTCGGTGGCGCCCTTGTGCAGGGTGGTGATGGTGTCACCGACCTTGGACTGCCGGACGTCCTTCACACCCGTGATCAGGTACCCGACCTCGCCCACGCCGAGGCCGTCCGCCGGGAGCATCTCGGGCGAGTTCGTCCCGATCTCCAGCAGCTCGTGGGTCGCGCCGGTGGACATCATGCGGATGCGCTCGCGCTTGTTGAGCTGGCCGTCGATGACCCGCACATAGGTGACGACACCGCGGTACGAGTCGTAGACCGAGTCGAAGATCATCGCGCGGGCGGGGGCGTCCTTGACGCCGACCGGGGCCGGGACCTCCCTGACGACGCGGTCCAGCAGCGCCTCGACCCCGAGACCGGTCTTGGCGGACACCCGCAGTACGTCGTCGGGGTCGCAGCCGACCAGGTTCGCCAGCTCTTCGGCGAACTTCTCCGGCTGGGCGGCCGGCAGGTCGATCTTGTTGAGCACGGGGACGATGGCGAGGTCGTTCTCCATCGCCAGGTACAGGTTGGCGAGGGTCTGCGCCTCGATGCCCTGGGCGGCGTCGACGAGGAGGATGGTGCCCTCGCAGGCGGCCAGGGAGCGCGACACCTCGTAGGTGAAGTCGACGTGACCAGGGGTGTCGATCATGTTGAGGATGTGAGTGCTGCCCTGGCCGGGCCCCTCGGTGGGGGCCCACGGCAGACGCACCGCCTGGGACTTGATCGTGATGCCGCGCTCGCGCTCGATGTCCATGCGGTCGAGGTACTGAGCGCGCATCTGCCGCTGCTCGACCACACCGGTCAGCTGGAGCATCCGGTCGGCAAGGGTGGACTTGCCGTGGTCGATGTGCGCGATGATGCAGAAGTTGCGGATCAGCGCCGGGTCGGTACGGCTCGGCTCGGGCACGTGGATAGGGGTCGCGGGCACGCAGGGTCCTGATTCTCGAGACGCCGGGCGTCTCTGCTCGGGTCGACGTCGGATCGATACGTAGGCTCCATGGTCCCACGGACGGGGACGGGCGCTCGGTTTGGGCCGCTCGGAGGGCGGCTGGTAGCCTGGGCAGCTGTGTCTCGTGGCCCTCTCCGGGTCGTCTCCCGTGTCCGAAGGGCTACGGGGGAGACGTGGCACGCATCAGAGAAATCCTTACGAACCTGAAAAGGCTCTTTCGTGGCGAACATCAAGTCCCAGATCAAGCGGAACAAGACCAACGAGAAGGCGCGCCTGCGCAACAAGGCCGTCAAGTCGTCGCTCAAGACCGCGATCCGCAAGGCCCGTGAGGCCGCCGCCGCGGGTGACGTCGAGAAGGCCACCGTGGCCGCTCGCGCCGCCTCCCGTGCGCTCGACAAGGCTGTCTCGAAGGGTGTCATCCACAAGAACGCCGCCGCCAACAAGAAGTCGGCGCTGGCCACCAAGGTTGCCTCCCTCCAGGGCTGAGTGCTCTTGATTTGATCGCCGGGACGGATCCAGCGGGCCCTCTCTTCCGCTCCTGACCGGCACCCCGAGCCCGTACGCGGCCTGCGTTCGCCACGCGGGTACGAGCTCACCAACGCATCACCCGAAGGCCCCGTCGCCCGTTCTTCCCCAGGACACGGCACCGGGGCCTTCGCCATGCCGGGCCCCGGGACGGGCTGGGCTGGGCTGGGCCCTGGGCGCCGGGGGGCCCTGGGGGCCGGGACGGGTTGGGCCCCGGGACGGGCCGGCCCTCGGGGCCCCGGGACGGGCACGGAGCCGGACGGGCCGGCACTAGCCGGGTGCGGCCCCGAGGACGGGGCACCCTCGGCTTGGGCGCCGCCCCAGGCCTGGGCGCCGCCCAGGGCCACCACCATGACGGCAGGCACCTCACCGGAGGCAGGCACCGCGCCCTGCGGGAGCCGAGCACCATCCGGGCCGACCACCCCGTGGGCATCACCACCCGCGACCAGGCACCGCCCCGCGCGGGCGTCGCTCGGCGGGTCAGCGCCACCCGGACGCGGGCACCACCCGGAGACGGGCACACCCGGCATCGCTCGGAGGGTCAGCGCCACCCGCGCAGTCGGTCACCCAGGGATGCGGCCACCCGAGCACGGGGCCACTGAGGGACGATCTTCCGCCTGGAGGCAAGCTCCACCCGGGGACGGGCACCATCCGGAGACGAGCACCACCCGGGGGGCATCGCTCAGCGGGCCAAACCACCCGGACGCGGGCGACACCCGGGCGCGGCCACCACCCTGGCCACGCGCCACGGACACGCGGCCATCCAGGGACGGGTGCCACCCGGAGGGCAAGGGACCCGGTGACGGGCACCACCGGGGGCGGCACAGCCCGGAGGCATGCACCGCCCGCCCGACCAGGCACCCACCGCCCGAGGACAAGCATCGCCCCCGACCAGGTACCACCCGGGCACGGGCGTCGCTCGGCGGCTCAGCGGCTCAGCGGCTCAGCGGCTCAGCGGCTCAGCGGCTCAGCGGCTCAGCGGCTCAGCGGCGGGAACGGGCCGCCCGGGCGATGGTGACGACCGCCTTCTCCAGGGCGTATCCGGGGTCGTCGCCCCCGCCCTTGACCCCCGCGTCGGCCTCGGCGATCGCGCGCAGCGCGACGGCCACGCCGTCCGGCGTCCAGCCGCGCATCTGCTGACGCACGCGGTCGATCTTCCACGGCGGCATACCGAGCTCGCGGGCGAGGTCCGCGGGACGTCCGCCACGCGCCGACGACAGCTTGCCGATCGCCCGCACACCCTGCGCCAGCGCGCTCGTGATCAGCACGGGCGCGACTCCGGTCGACAGGGACCACCGCAGCGCCTCCAGCGCCTCGGCCGCCCGGCCCTCCACCGCCCGGTCGGCGACGTTGAAGCTGGAGGCCTCGGCGCGGCCCGTGTAGTACCGCCCGACGATCGCCTCGTCGATGGTGCCCTCCACGTCCGCGGCCAGCTGCGACACCGCGGATGCGAGCTCCCGCAGATCGCTGCCGACCGCGTCGACGAGCGCCTGGCACGCCTCCGGCGTCGCCGACCGCCCCAGCGCCCGGAACTCGCCGCGCACGAACGTCAGACGCTCCGCCGGCTTGGTGGTCTTCGGACACGCGACCTCCCGCGCCCCCGCCTTCCGCGCCGCGTCCAGCAGCCCCTTGCCCTTGGCGCCGCCGGCGTGGAGCAGGACGATGCTGATGTCCTCCACCGGCGAGCCGAAGTACGCCTTGAGGTCCTTGATCGCGTCGGCGGAGAGATCGTGGGCGCTCCGCACGACCAGCACCTTGCGCTCGGCGAAGAGCGAGGGACTCGTCAGCTCGGCGAGCGCCCCGGGCTGGAGCTGGTCGGGCGTCAGGTCACGGACGTCCGTGTCGGCGTCGGCCGCGCGGGCGGCCGCCACCACCTGCTGCACCGCGCGGTCGAGGAGCAGGTCCTCCTGCCCCACGGCGAGGGTGACGGGCGCGAGGAGGTCGTCGGTCTGGTTCTTTCTGGTGGCCATCGCGAACCAGCATCGCACGGCCCACCGACAACGCGTACACGACCGGAAAGCCCTGTCCGGCGACCTCCCCACGACCTCCCTACGGCGCCTCCCGCCACCCCTCCCACCGGGCCGCGAACTCGTCCAGCTCGGCGGCCGCGAGTCGGCCGTCCGGGTCCTCGACCACCACCAGCCACTGGGCGTCCTCGGCGTCGTCCTCGCCGGCCAGGGCGTCCCGCACCAGCTGAGGTTCCTCCGTGATCCCGAAACGCTCACCGAGCTCCTCGGCGGCCTCCTCGGCCGCGTCCCGGTCGGGCAGCACCAGCACATGTCTCACATCGCTCACACCAGCCATTGTTCCCGCGCCCCCCTACGGTTCCGGCCCCGGCCCCCGCTCCTCCTCCGTGGTGGCACGCAGCTCCCGCCCCCTCCCCGTCACGGCGATCGCGCCGTGCCTGTCGGTGCTCAGCACCACCGCTCCCCCGGCCCGCAGGGCGCCGACCGTGCGCGGTGACGGATGGCCGTACGGATTGTCGCGTCCGGCCGACACCAGGGCCAGCCGTGGCCGGGCCCTGCTCAGCAGGCGCGGGTCCTGATGGGCCGAGCCGTGGTGGGCGACCTTCAGGACGTCGACCGGCGCCAGGTCCGGGTGGGCCCGCAGCAGGCCCTGCTGGGCCGGCGGCTCCAGGTCGCCGAGGAGCAGCAGGGTCGTGCCGCCGCCGGTGCGGACGAGGAGAGAGACGCTGGCGTCGTTGGGCCCCTCCGGCGCCGCGCCGGCGATTGCGGAGCCCGGCCACAGCACACGCCAGTCGAGCGGCCCGAGGCGCCGGCGCTCACCGGCTCCCGCCCGAACGACCGGCACCCCTGCCCCGGCGGCGGTCCTGTGCACGAACGCCGCCTGATCCGGCGGGTCATGGAGAGGCGTGGTCTGGATCGCCCCCACGTCCCGGCCCCTCAGGACGCCGGGTAGGCCTGCCACATGGTCGGCGTGGAAGTGTGTGAGCACCACGAGCGGCACCCGGCTGACGCCGAGCGAGCGCAGACACCGGTCCACGAGGGCGGGATCGGGGCCGGCGTCCACCACCACCGCCGAGCCGCCGCCTGCCGCGAGAACCGTCGCGTCCCCCTGGCCGACGTCGCACATCGCGAACACCCAGCCCGGTGGTGGCCACCCGGTGACCAGCCGGGTGAGCGGCGGCGGCCGCACCACGGCGAGCATCAACAGCACGGTGCACGCTCCGGCCAGCCACGCCCGGTGCCGCGCCCGGCGGGCCCACACCACCAGCAGTCCCGTGACGGCGGCGAGCAGCAGCCCTCCGCGCCAGCCGCCGGGCCACTGGGCCTCGGCCCCGGGCAGCGCGGCTCCCTCGCGCGCGACGGCCGCGATCCAGCCGGCCGGCCATCCCGCGCAGGCGGCGAGCAGCCCGGCCACCGGCATCGCGACCGGTGCCGCGGCCAGGGCGGCGAAACCGAGCACGGTCGCCGGGGCCACCGCGAGCTCGGCCAACAGGTTGCACGGGATCGCCACCAGGCTGACCCGCGCGGCGAAGACGGCCACCACGGGGGCGCACACCGCCTGCGCCGCGGCCGTCGCGGCCAGTGCCTCCGCGAGCCGGGGCGGCACCCGGTGTCTGCGCAGGGCGGCGCTCCAGCCCGGGGCCACGGTGAGGAGCGCCCCGGTGGCCAGCACCGACAGCAGGAAGCCGTAGCTCCGCGCCAGCCACGGGTCGTACAGCACCAGCAGCAGCACGGCGGCGGCGAGTGCGGGGATCAGCGACCTGCGGCGCCCGGTGCCGATGGCCAGCAGGGTGATCAGGCCGCAGGCGGCGGCGCGCAGCACGCTCGGGTCGGGCCTGCAGACCAGGACGAAGGCGAGGGTCAGCGCCCCGCCGAGCATCGCGGTGGCCCGGAGCGGGATCCCCAACCGGGGTGCCATACCTCCGCGTTCCGCCTTGAGGGCACTGCCCGGGGGGCCGATGAGCAGCAACAACACGACAGTGAGGTTGCTTCCCGAGACGGCCAACAGATGCGTGAGGTCGGTCGCCCGGAACGCGTCGTGGAGGTCGGAGGGGATGCGGGAGGTGTCCCCGACGACCAACCCCGGCAGCAGGGCACGCGCGTCCGCCGGCAGCCCGTCGGTGGCGGTGCGCAGCCCCGCGCGCAGGTCGCCGGCGGCGCGCTGGAGGGCGGTCGGCGGCCCGGTGGTCCGGGGCGGGCCCGCGTCCGCCCGCAGCACGGCGGCGAACGGCTCCCCCGCCCGATGGGGCGGTGCCACCCTCCCCGTCAGACGCAGCCGGGTGGAGGGCAGCAGCCGCTGCCAGTCGTCCCCGGCGGACGGGACGATCACCAGGACCGGCGTGCGGACCTTGGTGACCGCCCCGTCGGCGGCCCTCACCAGCGTCACCTCGGCATCGAGCACGACGGAGGCGGGGGCCGCCCGTGGGCCGCGGACCCGCACACGGGTGAGCCGCGGGTCAGAGGTGACCGTGGCCTCGACGGTGACCCGCGCGTGCCGCTCCGCCAGGCCGGGCAGCGGTCCGCGCCGGAGGTCGGCGCCGTGCAGTCCGGCGGATGCCGCACCGGCCGCGGCGCAGAGCAACACCGCCGCACACGCCGTGCCGTTGGCGCTCCGGCGGACCGCCGCGGGCACACCGCGCCCGCCGCCCCGCCCGAACAGCAGCAGTGCGCCGATCGCGGCGCAGAGCGCCACGCCCACCGCCGTCCACCGGCCGGGCGCGCCCACCGCGAGTGCCGCCGCTCCCCACGCCGCCAGGGCGGGCCCTACGAGCCGCATGTCGGCCGGGGCGTCCTGGCGCGGGTCGGCGACGCCCCGTGGGGCGCCTGACACGGCGTGAACCGCCTGGCGCCTCACGGCCGGACGAGGGGCTGGAGATCCGCGAACCGGCGCTCGCCGATCCCGTTGACCTCACGGAGCTCGTCGACCGACCGGAAACCGCCGTGGCTGGTGCGGTAGTCGACGATGTGCTGGGCCAGCACGGGGCCGACGCCCGGCAGCGTGTCGAGCTGTTCCACGGTGGCGGTGCTGAGGCTGACCGGACCCGCGCCGCCACCGGGGCCGACCGCTCCGGATGCCCCCGGCACCGCCGCCGGCGCCGCGGCGCCCACCACGACGTGCTCACCGTCCAGGAGCACACGGGCCCGGTTCAGCCCGGTGAGGTCGGTACCGGGCCTGGCCCCGCCCGCCGCGCGCAGGGCGTCGGCGACCCGCGATCCGGCGGGCAGCCGCAGCACGCCCGGCCGCCGTACCTCGCCGCTCACGTCGACGACGACGGGCGGCGCCCCCGTCGGCGGCCGGCGGGTCGCGGGCGCCCCCGCCGTCGGCGCCGCCTCCGTGACCAGCTCGGGAGCCCGGACCGGCTCCGGGCGGCCCACCAGGAAATACCGGCCGGCGAGGGCGGCGGCCACCAGCAGGACGACGGCGAGCGCGACGACCGTGCGGGCTTCCATCCCGCAGCGCGTCTGCACCCACAGCGGCGCCCGCTCCCGGAGCGCCTGTCGCCACCGCTCCCGCCGTCCGGGCGTCCGCTCCGGAGCCGGAGGAGCGGCCCCGTCGGCGTCCTCGGGCGCCGCGCCTGCCACCCCTGCCCCGCTCCGGCCGCCGCTCGGCACCCGCCTGCGGCGCACGGGCCCCGCCACGCCGGCCCCGACCGGCACCGGAGGCAGCGCGGGCGAAGCACCAGCAGCCGGCGGCATCACGGGCGAGGCATCAGCAGTCGGAGGCACCACGGGCGAGGCGACAGCGGCCGCATGCGCCACCGGCGATGAGGCACCGGACGGGGGCGGCGGACGCGTGGCGGACGAGGCCGTTCCGTCGAAGAGCGCGTCCGCGCGGCGGCGTGCTGCCGCGCGCACGGCCGTGCGTCTTCCGCCTCCCCGGTGCCGTGCGGGCTCCCGGCCCCGTGTGCGGCCGTCCGAGCCCGGCGCCCGGCCGGGTCCACTCACAGCCCGTACCCGAAGCGATGCGGATGTCACGGAGTGTGTTCGCGTTTCCATGCCAAGCACGGTAGGCACCTTCGCCCCGGCCCGCCGCGCCCCATCAAAATCCGTGGACAACCTGGCCGTTGTGGAAAACGCGGCCACCCGCCCGAGTGAACCGGACGGTCACCGCGGCGAGACGACGACCCCCAGCAGCCCCGGCCCGGTGTGCGCGCCGATGACCGCGCCGACCTCGCTGACGTGGAGCTCGGCCAGGCCCGGCACACGGGCGCGCAACCTGTCCGCGAGAGCGGCGGCCCGGTCGGGTGCCGCGAGGTGGTGCACCGCGATGTCCACCGGGCTCGCGCCCGCCCGCTCGGCGGCGATCTCCTCCAGCCGGGCGATCGCCTTCGAAGCCGTGCGCACCTTCTCGCGCAGTTCGATCCGCCCGTCCTCCAGCTGCAGCAGCGGCTTCACCGCGAGCGCGGAGCCCAGCAGCGCCTGGGCCGCGCCGATGCGGCCGCCCCGGCGCAGGTACTCGAGCGTGTCGACGTAGAAGTACGCGAAGGTGCCGGCGGCCCGCTTCTCCGCGGCGGCGACCACTTCGTCCAGCGTGCCGTCCGCTTCCGCGGCCTCGGCGGCGGCCAGCGCGCAGAAGCCCAGCGCCATGGCGACCATCCCGGTGTCGACGACGCGCACCGGCACCGTCGCGTCCTTGGCGGCCAGCAGCGCGGCGTCGTACGTCCCGGAGAACTCGGCCGACAGGTGCAGCGAGACGATCGCTGTGGCCCCCTTCCCGGCCGCCGCCCGGTAGGCCTCGGCGAACACCTCAGGGCTGGGCCGTGACGTGGTCACGGAGCGCCGCTTCTGGAGCGCGAGGGCGAGCGAGCGGGCCGAGATCTCGGTGCCCTCCTCAAGGGCCTGGTCACCGAGGACGACGGTCAGCGGCACCGCGGTGATACCGTGCCGCTCCATCGTCTGCGGCGGCAGGTAGGCCGTTGAATCGGTGACGATCGCGACATGGCGGGACATGACCGGGAGGGTACCCCGGCCGGGGCGTCGTAAGGCAGCCCGCCCCCGCGTCCTGATCGGATCCGATCAGTTGGTGGTCTCGGGACGGGTCGACTTCTGCCAGGAGTAGAAGGTCTGTTGCCGGGGGTCCTTCTCCGTGATCGCCCGTGGCGCGCCCGGCTCGGACGCGCCACGGTCCGCGCCCGGCGCCCCCGTGGGCTGCGCCCCCGCCTCGGCCGCCGCGGGCCCGGTTCGGTCTCGGGCCGGCCCGGTCGCCTCCGGCCAGGAGAGGCCGTCCTGCTCGCGCCCGGCCCAGTGCCGCAGGGCGCCGGCCTCCACGTCGATCTGCGCGCTCAGCGACCCCAGGTCGTCGTCCGCGAACTTCCGCGCGCGGTCCCGGGCCGCCCACCGCAGCGACTCCGCGGAGTGGGTGATCCGCTCCGTGCGCTCGCGCACCTCGTCGAGCTGGGCGGCGACCCCGGCCCGGTCCGGGTCCCGCTCCAGCCGCTTGAGGTCCGCGTCGAGTTCGTGCCCGTGGGCGCTGAGCCTGCGGAACAGCTCCAGGGTCTCCTGGAGCGAGGCGTCCTCCGTCGCACCCGCCTCCAGCGCGTCCTGGGTGGCCCGCATGGAGGTCCGCAGCGACAGCCGCAGCTGCGCCAGCTCCGCCGTCACGCCGCCGGTCCCGTAGCTCTTGGCCCGCAGCGTGGTGTCCTCGACCGTGCGCCGCGCCTGGGTGATGGTGCGATCCACCCCGCGCTTGGCCGCCTTGACCGCCTTCACCGTCACGTACACCCCCAGAGCGACGAAGGCGACGAAGAGCAACGCCAGGATCGCGATCGCTTCTGCCATGAAGTCCCCTCGGTGTCGCCAGGTGCCGCACCGGACGCGGTCGGCCGTCGTTCCCTTCCACGGTAAACGGAACGGGCAGGCCGAGGGTTCCCTTCGAACCCCCAACCTGCCCGTAGGGGAAAACACCCAGTCGGTACACCACAGGCGTCACACCACTGGCGTCACCTCGAGCGCCACACCACAGGCGTCACACCACCGGCGTCGCGACCCCCGGACCACGCCTCCGGCGGATCACGCCGCACAGAACCGCGCCCGGTTCACGCCGGGACGATGTTCACCAGCTTCGGCGCCCGCACGATCACCTTGCGGATGCCTCCACCGCCCAGCGCCGCGACGACGCCCTCGTCGGCCAGGGCCAGCGCCTCCAGGTCCGCGTCCCTGATGGACGGGGAGACCTCCAGACGTGCCTTGACCTTGCCCTTGATCTGGACGACGCAGGTCACGGTCTCGTCGACGACGTACGCCGGGTCGGCGACCGGGAAGTCCTGGTGGACGACGGACTCGGTGTGGCCCAGCCTGCGCCACAGTTCCTCGGCGATGTGCGGGGCCAGGGGCGCGACCAGCAGCACCAGCCGCTCGGCGACCGACCGCGACACCGGGGCGCCGGTCTTGGTCAGGTAGTTGTTCAGCTCGGTGACCTTGGCGATCGCCGTGTTGAACCGCATGGCCGCCATGTCCTGGGACACACCGTCGATGGCCTTGTGCAGGGCACGCAGGGTGTCCTCGTCGGGCTCGGTGTCCACGACGGTGGCCTCACCGGTCGACTCGTCGACGACGTTGCGCCACAGCCGCTGCAGCAGCCGGTACTGGCCCACCACCGCGCGCGTGTCCCAGGGCCGGGAGACGTCCAGCGGACCCATGGCCATCTCGTACAGGCGCAGGGTGTCCGCTCCGTACTCGGCACAGATCTCGTCCGGAGTCACGGCGTTCTTCAGGGACTTGCCCATCTTGCCCAGGACGCGACTGACCTTCTCACCCTGGTACCAGAAGGCACCGTCACGCTCCTCGACCTCGGCCGCGGGTACCGCGATGCCACGCGCGTCCCGGTAGACGAAGGCCTGGATCATGCCCTGGTTGTACAGCTTGTGGAACGGCTCGGCCGAGGAGACGTGCCCCAGGTCGTACAGGACCTTGGACCAGAAGCGCGCGTACAGCAGGTGGAGGACGGCGTGCTCGGCGCCGCCGACGTACAGGTCGACACCGCCGTGCGGCTGTCCGTCGCGCGGGCCCATCCAGTACCGCTCGATGGCGGGGTCGACCAGCGCCGAGTCGTTGTGCGGGTCCAGGTACCGCAGCTCGTACCAGCAGGAACCGGCCCAGTTGGGCATGGTGTTGGTCTCGCGCCGGTACTTCTTGGGGCCGTCGCCCAGATCCAGGGTGACGTTGACCCAGTCCTCGTTGCGCGACAGCGGCGTCTCGGGCTGGGTGTCGGCGTCGTCGGGGTCGAAGGTGCGCGGCGAGTAGTCCTCGACCTCGGGCAGCTCCAGCGGCAGCATCGACTCGGGCAGGGCGTGGGCGATGCCGTCCTCGTCGTAGACGATCGGGAAGGGCTCGCCCCAGTAGCGCTGCCGGCTGAACAGCCAGTCGCGCAGCCGGAAGTTGACGGTGCCCTCGCCGACGCCCCGGGCGACCAGCCAGTCGGTGATCCGCGCCTTGGCCTCGACGACGCCCAGGCCGTCCAGCGAGATCCCCTCGTTCGACGAGTTGACGATCTTCGCGTCGTAGGAGTCGAAGGCGTCGTCCCACGTCGAGGGGTCCGTGCCGCGGCCGTCCGACGGCTCGACGACGCAGCGCATCGGCAGTTCGAAGGCGCGCGCGAAGGCGAAGTCACGGCTGTCGTGCGCCGGAACGGCCATGATGGCGCCGGTGCCGTAGCCCATCAGGACGTAGTCGGCGATGAACACCGGCACACGGTCGCCGCTGACCGGGTTGATCGCGTACGCGCCGGTGAAGACACCGGTCTTGTCCTTGGCCTCGGCCTGACGCTCGACGTCGGACTTGGAGGCCGCCTGCTTGCGGTACGCGTCGACGGCCTCGGCCGGGGTGGCGTGCCCGCCGGTCCAGACGTCGTGCGTGCCCTCGGGCCATACCGCCGGGACGATCTTCTCGACCAGCTCGTGCTCGGGCGCCAGGACCATGTAGGTGGCGCCGAACAGGGTGTCCTGGCGCGTGGTGAAGACGGTGATGGCGTCGTCGCCGACGGCGAAGTCGACACGGGCGCCCTCGGAGCGGCCGATCCAGTTGCGCTGCTGCAGCTTGATGGCCTCGGGCCAGTCCAGCGCGTCCAGGTCGTCCAGCAGCCGGTCGGCATAGGCGGTGATGCGCATGTTCCACTGACGCAGCTTCGCCTTGAAGACGGGGAAGTTGCCGCGCTCGGAGCGGCCGTCGGCGGTGACTTCCTCGTTGGCCAGGACGGTGCCCAGGCCGGGGCACCAGTTGACCGGTGCGTCCGAGGCGTACGCCAGGCGGTACTCACCGAGCACTTCCGCGCGCTCGGTGGCGGACAGTTCGCTCCACGCGCGCGTGGAGCCGGGTACGGAGCGCTCACCGCTCTCGAACTGCGCGATCAGCTCGGCGACGGGGCGGGCCTTCCTCGCCTCGTCGTCGTACCAGGAGTTGAAGATCTGCAGGAAGATCCACTGGGTCCACTTGTAGTAGTCCGGGTCGATCGTGGCGAAGGACCGGCGCTTGTCGTGCCCCAGACCCAGCCGGCGCAGCTGGACCTTCATGTTCTCGATGTTCGCCTCGGTCGACACGCGCGGGTGCGTACCGGTCTGGACGGCGTACTGTTCGGCGGGCAGGCCGAAGGCGTCGAAGCCCAGCGTGTGCAGGACGTTGTGCCCGGTCATGCGCTGGTGACGGGCGAAGACGTCGGTGGCGATGTAGCCCAGGGGGTGACCGACGTGCAGCCCCGCGCCCGAGGGATAGGGGAACATGTCCATGATGAACTTCGTGGGCCGGGCGACCACTGCCGGGTCACCGGCCAGGTCACCGCTCGGGTTGGGCGCCTCATAGGTGCCCTCGGCGTCCCAGAAGTCCTGCCAGCGTGCCTCGATGTCGGCGGCCATGGCCGCCGTGTAACGATGCGGGGCTGCCGCCTCGACAGCCGAATTCATCTCGCTCATGATCCTTAAAGCTCCATCGATCGTCTCTGCCCGCTGCCGCTCTGTGGCGCGGCGAAATGAAAAAACCCCTCGCACAGGAGGGGACGCCGCGCCGATTCCGGCCGGATTGTCGGTCCGCCGGGACTGATCAGCGCGGCTCGCTAAGCAGAAGGCGTACGGCACGCATGGCGTCAGGGTACCGCAGGGCCCGTCCGGGCCGCATCGAGGTCCACGGGCCGGTCACGGCGTCGGACACCACCACGGGCGCCCGGATTACCCCGCGTATCGACCCTATCCAGGGCAACCCCAAAGTCAGTTGTCGGCCGTTCCGAACTTTAAACGCTCAAAGCTCGTACCGGTTGGTATGCCTCGACTTAGCATGCGGCCACGGGACCTCTTTTCCGCACCACTGGAGTCGCCCCCCATGAACCCTCATCGCAAGATCCGCTCATCGCCCGCCCTTCAGGCCGGTATGAGCAAGCCGGTACAGGGCGGGCTCACCGCGGCCGCGCTGGTGCTCATACCGGTGCTCGCCATCGGAGGGAGCGATAGTTTCCGGGCCGCCCTGGACTTCACCACGGGCGTCCTCTCCCTCGTGTCGCTGACCGCGTCGGTGGCCTGGGGTCTGATCGCGCAGGACCGGCTCCTCCTCTCCACCCGGAACCGGCTCCTCGCCCAGGCCGTCCACCGCACCACCGCGGTGGCCTCCCTCGGCTTCCTCCTCCTGCACGCCACCGTCAAGGTGTCCCTGGGGCACGTGGAGCTCATCGGGGCCCTCGTCCCCTTCGGGCTCGGAGTGACCGGCACGTCCGGCCTGATCGGGTTCGGGTCGCTCGCCGGCCTGCTGATGGTGATCGCCGCGTCCACCGGCGCCGCCCGCAGCGCGCTGGCCGGCCGTGGCAGCGTCGCGGCCCGCTGGCGGCCCCTGCACATGCTGGCCTACCCGGCGTGGTGCTGTGCGCTCGTGCACGGGCTCTACGCGGGTCGCCCCGCGGCCACCTGGGTGACCGCCATGTACTGCCTCGCGCTCGCCGGAGTGGCCTGCGCCGTGTCACTGCGGCTGCTGCCCGGCCCCGTGCAGCAGCGCCTCACCGAGCACGTCCTCGGCCTGCTCGGGCCGTCGGCGGACAGGCCGGGCCGCAGCCGCGCCAGGCGGCGGGAGCCTTCGGTGTCGCCGCTGCCCGGCGCGGATGACATCGCCCCGCCCGGCCCGTACGAGGCCCCCCGCCCGTTCGAGCAGGAGCTGCGGCGGGGGCCGGCTTCCCGTCCCGGGCCGCCTGCCCCGTCCCCGGACCTCCCGCCCGGCCGCCCGCGCGAACAGCCCCGCACCCTGACCCCGCCCACGGCGCCTACGTACGAGCCCGGCTTCCCCTCCCCGTCCCCCCGCACCGTGGGGGCGGGGATCTCGGCCGCCTACCGGGCCGTGTCCCTCGGCAACACCGGAGCCGGCGGCCCCACCCAGGAGGTCCCGTACGCCGAGCGCGTCCCCATGACGGAGGAGTTGCCGGTCGTGTCCGACGAACCGGCGACCCGGCCCGGCTACTGGCCGACCCCCTCCCCGCCGCCGCCCGCGCCGTCCCGGACCCCGCCCTCGTACAGCCACGAGCCCCCGCCCTCCTACGGCCACGAGCCCCCGCCCCCGTACGGCACCACCGGCACCACCGGCCCCGCCGAACCCGCACCGGGTCCCTTCCAGCAGCCGCCGGCCGGCGAGCCCTGGACCGCACCATCAGGAGACCGCCCGTGAACGCCCCGCTCCCCGACGTACCCGAAGTCCGCGTCGTCGGACTCCCCCAGCTCACCCAGGGCTTCGACCTCGTCGAGCGGCTCGACCTCCAGATGCACCTGAAGGTGCACGGCCCCCTCGAACCCATGGGCGGCGAGCGGCTGGCCCAGCTCGCCGAGGAGATATCCCTCACCGGGCGCGGCGGCGCCGGCTTCCCGTTCGGCAGGAAGCTGCGCGCGGTCGCCAAGGCGACGATCCGCCGTGGCGTGCGCCCCGTGGTCGTGGTCAACGGCAGCGAGGGCGAGCCCGCGTGCCGCAAGGACACGGTCCTGCTCAACCGCGCCCCGCACCTCATCCTCGACGGCGCCCTGCTGGCCGCGGAGGCCCTCGGCGCCCGCACCCTGGTCGTCGCGGTGACCCGGAACTCCACGGAGATCTCCATCCGCGCCGCCCTCGCCGAGCGGGGCCTGTCCGACCGGCGCGGACAGCGGCTGCGCGCCCGGGTCGTCCGCACCCCGGAGCGCATGGTCTCCGGTGAGGCGTCCGCCGTGATCCGCGCCGTGAACGGCGGCCCCGCCATCCCGCCGGGCCGCCGCGAACGCGCCGCCGAGTCGGGTGTCGGCAACGCGCCGACACTGCTGTCGAACGCCGAGACGTTCGCGCAGCTCGCCATCGCGGCCAGGATCGGCGCCGGCCGCTACGCCCAGCACGGACTGGACAGTGAGCCGGGAACGGTGCTGCTGACCATCTCCGGGCAGGTGGCCCGCCCCATGGTGGTGGAGGTCCCGACGGGCGTCCCCATGCGGTACGTCCTCCAGCTCGCGGGCGCCCCGCCGGTCCCCCAGGGCGTGCTGACCGGCGGCTACCACGGCAACTGGATCGACTCCGTGGGGGTCGACAACTGTGTCATCTCGAAGCAGTCCATGGCGGCCGTGGGGGGCGCCCTGGGAGCCGGTGCGATCCTGCCGATCGGGCCCGACACCTGTCCGCTGGGCGAGGCGCAGCGGGTGGCGAACTGGCTGGCGGCCGAGACAGCCGGCCAGTGCGGCCCCTGCCGCCTGGGGCTGCCCGCCGCGGCGGGCGGTCTGTCGGACGTGCTCAACGGCGGTGGGCCGGCCGCCCTGGAGGCGCTGCGCGAGGTCACCCAGGCGGTGAAGGGCCGGGGCGTGTGCAAGCACCCGGACGGTTCGGCCCGGTTCTTCGGCTCGACGCTCTCCGCCTTCACCGACGACCTGGCGGCGCACGTCCTGCACGGCGGCTGCGGACGGCCGACGATCGGCGTGCTGCCGCTGCCCGCGCCGGGCTACCAGGAGGTCGTGGAGTCGATCCCGAGCGGCGAGAAGCTGGCGGTGGACTGGACGCTGTGCAAGGGCCACGGTCTGTGCGCGGACATCGTCCCGGAGCTGATCCGCATGGGCCGCGACGGCTACCCGGTGCTCGCGGACGCGTCGGTGCCGACCCATCTGCGGGACCGCGCGCAGCTGGCGGTACGGCGTTGCCCCGAGCTCGCGCTCCGGCTCGAGCGGGCCCCCCAGGAGCGCCCCTCCCGTCCGGCGTTGCCGAGCGCCGGCCGCAAGGCCCTTGGCAGCGGTCGAGGTTGACGGGCCCCCCGGCGGCCACGGCCGCCGGGGCATCCCGAGGGAGGCGGGCCGACCCGCCCGCGGGTACGAGAAAGGCGGGCCATCCCATGGGATGACCCGCCTTCCACGTTCTGTGGAGCTAAGGAGAATTGAACTCCTGACCTCCTGCATGCCATGCAGGCGCTCTACCAACTGAGCTATAGCCCCTTGCGGTGTCGCCGTCCCGGGTCTTGCTCCCGGCCGGGCTTCCCTCGCGGGCTTCCCTCGCGGCGACACGGAGAACATTACACGGTCTCCCCGGTGGTTCACCAAATCCGTTTACGGTCGGTAGGGCTCTGGCCGGTAGCGTCGCCCCTTGTGACCCTGACCTTGACCCTCCGGGCGCGCCTCCGGGAGCTGCCCCTCGCCGCCGCCGCAACGGCCTGTCTGCTGTCTTTCGCGGCCTTCTGGATGGCGCAGCGCGCCGCCAACGTCACCATGCTGGACCTCTCCGTCTACCGGGCGGAGGGGGAGACCGTCCTGGCCGGGGGCGACCTGTACGCGATGCGCGCCACATCGGCGAACCTGCCGACGACGTACCCGCCCTTCGCCGCGCTGCTGTTCACGCCGCTGACCCTGCTCGGCGTCCCCGAGATGCGCACCCTGGCCACGGCGGGGAACCTGCTCCTGCTGCTGGCGCTGGTGCACCTGTCGCTGCGCCTGGTGGGCCGGGAGCGGCCGGGCGCGGCGCTGTGGGTGGCCGCGGTCCTCGTCTGGTGCGAGCCGGTGTGGACCACGCTGCGGTACGGGCAGATCAACCTGCTCATCGCGGTGGCCGTGCTGTGGGACCTGACGCGGCGGGAGAACAGCCGGTGGGCCGGGGTGGGTATCGGCCTGGCCACGGCGGTGAAGCTGACGCCGGGGCTGTTCGTCGTGCTGCTGCTCGTGGTGGGGGTGGCACGCGCGCGTGCGTACGGATGGAATCCCTGGCTGCGGCAGGCGGCGACGGCCACCGGGGTGTTCGTCGGCGTGACCGTGGCGTCGGCCGTCGTCCTGCCGTACGACTCGCGCCGTTTCTGGACCGAGATGATCTTCGAGACCAGCCGGGTCGGGCGCAAGGAGGAGACGGCGAACCAGTCGCTGAGCGGCGTGCTGGCCCGCCTGATGCACACCACCGACCCGGGGGTGTGGTGGCTGCTCGCCGCCGTCGTGGTGGGCGTGGCGGGCATCACGGTCGCGGTTGTGGCGGCGCTGCGGGACGACCGGCCGGTGGCCGTGGTGGCGTGCGCGACGACGGCCCTCCTGGTGAGCCCGATCTCATGGTCGCACCACTGGGTGTGGTGCGTGCCGATGCTGATCCTGCTGGCGACCCGGGTACGGCCGGCCTGGACCGTGGGCACGGCTCTGGTGTTCGCGTCGTTCGCCCTGTGGTGGGTGCCGCACGCCCCGGCGCCGGTCCGTCTCGAACTCCACCAGAACGGCTGGCAGATGGCGCTGTCAGGCCTTTACACGCTGGTCGGGCTGGGCCTCCTGGCGGCGTTCGGTGCCAGGCAGTGGCGGACGGGTCAGGCGGTGGCGAACGAGTAGAACCGCTTGAGGGTGCAGTGCTCGTCGAGCAGGCGTCCGTAGATGGGTTCCCCTTCGAGCTCCCGGTAGGTCTCGATGGGGTCGCCTTTTATGATCAGCGCCCGCGCGCACTCCTCGCACCAGTACTGGTACGCGGTGTTGACCGGGTCCATGTCCCGGACGATCGGCGTACCACTGCCGCACCAGTCGCATTTCCGCCTGTGCGCACCCATCAATCAGCTCCAGCTGTGGCCGCAGGACGTGCACACATAGGACACTCCGCCATTGTCACCGAGCACTTGGGCGACGTGGGCCGAACCGCAGGAGGGGCAGCTGAGCCCGGGGCGCGACCGCGCCGCGACGAGCGGGTCGGAAGCCTCCTCGAAACCGCTGGCCGCCATCGCGCACTCCCTCCCGTCCGGATCATCGTCCCCCTCCGGCCGTCCGATTCTGCCATGGCCCGGCACGGGGGTCAGCGGGGTCGGCGGGGCCGGCGGGGTCGGCGCACCAGCCCGGCCGACGCCCCCGGGATCGAAGCGGCGGCCGCCGTCGGGGCACATACCCCTGGCGGGTCGGCCGAAGCGCGCGTCCCCGGCATGTTCGGACGGCTGGGCAAGAGTGTGCCAAAAGTCGCGCCACCGGCGCCCCCGGCCCGACGAGCTCGGGACGCGCGGTGTGCCGGGAAGCTCTTCGCCGTGCTTCACCGGGCTACCACGTGCCGGATCCGGTGTGCCCGGTGGTGGACGGGCACACCGAGCCGCCGCTGACGGTGGCGCGGCCGCGCGGGGCGTACGGATGGCATGCGGGCGCCCCATGCGGGAGCCGGTGGCGCCGAGCCCTCCGCGGCCGGCCGGTGCCGTACTCCGCCGGGCGGTGGGGGCGGGGACGTGCTGCCGCCGGGGCCCGAGTGGCGGCCTTCCGGCCGGACCGTCCGAGGGGGACGGAGCCGTGAGGGGGCTGCCGGGGCGGCGGCGGGGGCCGGGAAACACGAATCCCGCCCCCTGTGGGGACGGGATTCGGTGACTGTGGAGCTAAGGAGAATTGAACTCCTGACCTCCTGCATGCCATGCAGGCGCTCTACCAACTGAGCTATAGCCCCTCGTGTTCTTCGCGCTCCGCGCTGCGAACAAGAAGAACTTTAGCCTGTGACCTGCCGGAAAGTGAAATCCGGGTCAGTCGTCGTCGCCGAGGACGGGTTCGGGGAGCGTTCCGGCGTTGTGTTCCAGCAGCCGCCAGCCGCGCGCACCCTCGCCCAGCACCGACCAGCAGCAGTTCGAGAGCCCGCCCAGCCCCTCCCAGTGGTACGACTCCAGGCCCAGGAGTCGGCCGATGGTGGTGCGGATCGTGCCGCCGTGGCTGACCACGACGAGCGTGCCGTCGTCAGGGAGTTTCTCGGCGTGCTCCAGCACCACGGGGGCGGCCCGGTCGGCCACCTCCGTCTCCAGCTCGCCACCACCGCGCCGCACGGCCTCACCGCGCTTCCACGCGGCGTACTGCTCGCCGTACCGCGCCAGGATCTCCTCATGGGTGAGGCCCTGCCACTCGCCCGCGTACGTCTCTCGCAGCGCGGAGTCGTGGCTGATCCGGAGTCCGGTGATGGCGGCCAGCTCGGCGGCCGTCGCCGCCGCGCGCCTGAGGTCGGAGGCGATGATCGCGTCCGGCTTGAGCGCCGCGAGAAGCCGCGCCGCCCGGCGCGCCTGGGCGACACCCGCGTCGGTCAGCTCGATGTCCGTGGAGCCCTGGAAACGGCGCTCCAGGTTCCACGACGTCTGACCATGCCTCCACAGGACGATCCGGCGGCCCCTGCCGCCCTTGGTGCCGTTCAGCTCAGCTCACCGTCCGAGCCGTCGGCGGCGTCGGTGCCGTCGGCACCGCTGAGCCGGGCGTGCTCCTCCGCCTTGCCGCGGGTCTGCACGGCGTCCTCCGGCAGGGGCAGCTCGGGGCAGTCCTTCCACAGCCGCTCCAGGGCGTAGAAGACCCGCTCCTCGCTGTGCTGGACGTGGACCACGATGTCGACGTAGTCCAGCAGGATCCAGCGGGCGTCGCGGTCGCCCTCGCGGCGGACCGGCTTGGCACCCAGGTCCTTGTTCAGCCGCTCCTCGATCTCGTCCACGATCGACTTGACCTGGCGGTCGTTGGGCGCGGAGGCGAGCAGGAAGGCGTCGGTGATCGACAGCACGTCGCTGACGTCGTAGGCGATGATGTCGTGCGCGAGCCGGTCGGCAGCCGCCTGGGCGGCGGCGGTCACGAGCTCGATGGAGCGGTCAGTGGCGGTCACATGCAAGCTTTCGTCGGCGGTCCAGAACACCCCCAGGGTCTCACGTACGGCCGACAGCCCGGCAAACCATTACTCCGCCGCCCACGCGACCCCGCCTACTCGACCTCGTAATCCCGGCCCAGGACGACCGTGACGTCCGCGTTGGCCGCCGCCTCGCCCTCCTCCACGGCGCCCTCGGGCAGGCCCAGGGTCTTGGCGACCTCCTCGGCCTTCGCCCTCTGTGCCGCGTCGCCATAGATGACCTGCGACGACGACTCCGGCTCGATCTTGCCGCCGTCGATGACGGCATAGCCGCCGTTGATCAGCCGGACCCGCGCGGCCTCGGTGGCGCCCTCGTCGCCGGAGGCGTTCCTGACGCCGACCCGTACGGCCGCGCCCTGCTCCGCCGCGCCGACCGACCCTCCGAGGATGTCCTTCACCACACTGCTGGTGGCCTGCTGACTGAGCGTGCCGTCCTCCTGTACGGGCAGCAGCGCCGTCCTGTGGTCGCCGGCCTTGGCGTGCCCGGCGAGCTTGGCGAGGGAGGCACCGAGGTCCTGCTCGGGCAGCGACGGGTCCAGGATCTGCGCCAGCGTCTGGACCGTGACCGTCGCCGACTGCGGGTCGTCCGACATCTTGCGCAGGACGCCGACGATGACCTGCCCGAACCGTTGCAACTGCTCGGCCTCCGCCTCGCCGGTGCCGCGGTGGGTGGCGTAGGCGACGGCCATGCGCCCGTTCAGGGTCTGGCCCTCGCCCTTGGGCACGAGAGGCGCGTCGCCCTCTTTCTCCCCGGGGACCTCGGTGTCCGTGCTGACCTCGATACCGCCGACCAGTTCGACCAGGTTCTCCAGGTACGGGGTGTCGAGCCGCCACGTCCCCGTGATGTCGGTGCCGAGCAGGGCGCCGATGGCCTCGCGGGTGCCGGCGGAGCCGTCGTCGTCGACGGACTTCGCGAGCGTGGTGGTGGTGCCGTCGTCATTGGCGACGGAGAGGGAGTTGGGCAGCAGGACGGTGGTGCCCTGCTTGGTCGTGGCGTTGTCGACCAGCAGCGCCGTGGAGGTCTCGTTGTTCCTGGTGTTGTGCAGGTGCAGGACGATGACGTCCCGCTTCTGCGGGCCGCTCGCGGCGGCGCCCTGCTTCGTCTCCTGGCCGGACAGACCGGGGATCTTCCCGGCGGACCACAGGTAGCCGACGCCGCCGATGAGGGCGACGGCCAGGACGACGACGAGCGCGACGCCCCGGTTGCGGCCCCGGCGCTTGGCCTCCTCGCGCCGCTCGGAGCGGCTCTCGGTGAACTTGAGCCAGTCGATGACGTCTTCGGAGTCCTCGTCCGGGTCCTCGACGAAGGAGAACTGCTCGGTGCGGTACTCGCGCTCCCCGTCCGCGTCCGCGTCGGGCTCCGGCGCCGGGCGGCGCTGTTCGGGCACGGCGGCGGGCGAGGGCTCGGGCTGCGGCTGCCGGGGCTGTGGCAGGGGCTGCGGCGGGTGCTGCTCGTGTACGGGCTGCGGTACCGGCTGCTGCTGGGCGGTGCCGTAGCCGGAGGCGTACGCCTCGTACCCGTATCCCTGCTGGGCGTACGACGGGTCGTAGTGCTGCTGGGGGTGCTGGGGGTGGGCGTACTGGTCGTAGCCGTGGGGCTGCTCGGGCTGCGCGTACGGGTCGTACTGCTGGGACTGTGGGGACTCCTGGTGCTGCGGAGCCTGCTGGTACACCGGCTGCCCGTAGGCGTCGTAGCCGACGATCTGCGGCTGCGGCGGGTAGTACGGGTCGTACGGGTTCTGCTGGTCGTTCACCGGTGCCCCTCTCCGTGGCTCATTCGCCCCGGTACAACTGGCGCTTGTCGATGTAGCGCACCACACCGTCCGGCACCAGATACCAGACGGGATCGCCCACGGCGACCCGCGCCCGGCAGTCCGAGGACGAGATGGCCAGCGCGGGCACCTCGACCAGGGAGACCACGCCCTCGGGCAGCCCGTCGTCCGACAGGTCGTGTCCGGGACGGGTCACCCCGATGAAGTGGGCGAGCGAGAAAAGTTCCTCGGCGTTGCGCCAGCCCGGCATGATCTGGGACAGCGCGTCCGCTCCGGTGATGAAGAACAGATCCGTGCCCTCGTTGAGGTCACGCAGGTCCCGCAGCGTGTCGATGGTGTACGTCGGTCCGCCGCGGTCGATGTCGATACGGCTGACCGAGAACTGCGGGTTGGACGCCGTGGCGATGACCGTCATCAGGTAACGGTCCTCCGCCGGGGAGACGTTCTTGTGGCTCTTCTGCCACGGCTGCCCGGTCGGTACGAACACCACCTCGTCCAGGTGGAACAGGGCGGCCACCTCGCTGGCGGCCACCAGGTGTCCGTGGTGGATCGGGTCGAATGTCCCGCCCATCACGCCGAGTCGGCGCTTACCGGAACTGGTAGGCACTTGCTGGTCTCCCATGCGTGCAGAGCGTACTGGCACGGCGCCACGGGCGGTCACGGCGTCAGCGGTCGGGACTCAGCGGTCGCGGTTGAAGCGCGTGGTGATCCACAGCAGCAGGAGCAGCGCGACGAGGGCGCCGCCACCGGTGAGGTACGGGCTGAGGCTGGCGTGGTTGCCACCGTGCTCGGCGCCCTCGGCGAGCGTGACGAGACTGGCGGCGGTGGTGGGGAGGCTCATCTTCGGCAGGACCTATCCATCGGAGTCGGAGCGGAGACTTCGCGCACATCGTATGCGGGCCCTCCGGGCACGCTCACGCCGACTCAGCCGTTGTCGTCGGTGCCGCGCTGTCGGAGCGGCGGGACCCGGGTGAGCGGGGCGGCCGTGACGAGCGGGACGACCAGCACGATCCGGAACGTGTCACCGGGCCCCGGCTCGGCGGAGGCGGCGGCCGGCGGCGCGGCGGTGTCCGGCAGGTGGAGCGCTCCCCGGCCCTCGGCCGGTCACCACCGGGTCCTCCCGGCTGGTCCTCGGTCCTCCCCGATGGTCCTCGGTCCGGCCCGGTCACCGTCGGTCCGGATCGGTTGTCCACAGGCTCGGCCAGACCGTGGCTCCAGCGCCTACGCTGGGGCCGTCAGGGGGACGAGACAGGTCTCGTACGAAGATGGGGGCATTTACATGACCGACGGTAGCCACGAGAACGTGCCGAGCAGGCAGCGCAAGCGGTTCCCGGGCATTTCGTCCCGGGCCTACGAACACCCCGCGGACCGGTCGGCGCTCGTCGCCCTGCGCAAGCTCAGCGGTTTCGACACGGTCTTCAAGGCGCTGAGCGGGCTGCTGCCGGAGCGCAGCCTGCGGCTGCTCTTCCTCTCCGACTCGGTACGGGTGAGCGACGCGCAGTTCGCCCACCTCAACGGCATGCTGCGGGACGCCTGTTACATCCTGGACCTGGAGAAGGTACCGGCGATGTACGTCACGCAGGACCCGAAGCCCAACGCCATGTGCATCGGCCTGGACGAGCCGATCATCGTCGTGACGACGGGTCTGGTGGAGCTGCTGGACGAGGAGGAGATGCGGGCGGTCGTCGGGCACGAGGTGGGGCACGCGCTGTCGGGCCACGCCGTGTACCGGACGGTGCTGCTGTTCCTCACGAGTCTGGCGGTGAAGATCGCCTGGATCCCGCTCGGCAATGTCGCGATCATGGCGATCGTGACGGCGCTGCGCGAGTGGTTCCGCAAGTCCGAGTTGTCGGCGGACCGGGCGGGGCTGCTGGTGGGGCAGGACCCGCGGGCCTCGATGCGCGGTCTGATGAAGATCGCGGGCGGTAACCACCTGCACGAGATGAACGTGGACGCGTTCCTCGAGCAGGCGAAGGAGTACGAGGCCGGGGGCGACCTGCGTGACTCGGTGCTGAAGATCCTGAACGTGCTGCCGCGCTCGCACCCGTTCACCACGGTCCGGGCCGCCGAGCTGAAGAAGTGGGCCGAGAGCCGCGACTACCAGCGGATCATGGACGGCCACTACCCGCGCCGCTCGGAGGACAAGGAAACGTCGGTCACGGACTCCTTCCGCGAGTCCGCGTCCCACTACGCCGATTCCGTACGCAGCAGCAAGGACCCGCTCATGAAGCTGGTCGGCGACATAGCCGGCGGCGCCGGCGACCTGGGCGGCAGGCTGCGCGACCGGTTCGCGGGCGGCTCCGGCGGCGAGGGCCGACCGGGCGGCAACGGCCAGACGTCCTCGGACTGACCACCACACCACCCGGCGGGCCCCTGTCTCCCCCGGGGCCGCCGGGGGCGCCACGGACGCCGGCTACGCCGCGCCCCGGCGGTGCGGGCACGGGGCGGCGCGCGTGGGGCGCGCGGGCGCGGGTGTGGCCGATCCACCCTCACCGGCCGGCGGGGGCCGGGCGGGTGGGCTGGGCGGTGGGGGACAGCGCGCCGCAGAGGGCGGGGGTGGTGCGGCTGCCGGTGGCGTACGGGTCGGTGAGCGCGGGTCCCGCAGGGGTGGCGCGGTGTCCGGCGAGTAGGGGACGCAGGAAGCCCGACGGGTCGGCCGAGCAGGCCTGGGGACCGGCCTGCACACGGCTGGTCAGCACCTCCGCCCGGTGCATCCGCAGGTCCTCGCGGTCGAGCCGGAAGACCAGCTCGCGCCGGACGGTGAACAGCGAGGCATCGGCGGCGGGGGGAGCGCCGGCCGGGCGTACCGCGTAGACGAGCGTGTGGTCCGACGCCACCTCCAGGGTGTCCGGCTCCGTCTCCGCCACCCGCATGGTGCCCCGTACCCGCGCGGTGGTGGCAGCGAGCGACACCTCGGCCGTGTCGAAGCGCACCAGCCAGCCGGTCGCGGCGTGCCGTCCGTCGTCGGCCGGGGAGTCGACGCTGCGGTCGAACTGCTCCAGCTGGTCGGGGTCGAGCAGCAGCCGGACCTGCCGTACGGCGCCACCGGTCACGACGTCCGGGTCGAGCGAGGACCGCACCAGGTAGTCCTTCACGGTGCTCAGCGCGGTCACCACCTGGCCCTCGGAGAAGTGGGCCGTGCGCCTGGCGGCCGGAAGGGTGATCCCGGCGGCGCCCGAGTGGAACTGGGCGGCGGGGCTGCGGGCGTACAGGGCGGCGGGGTCTCCACCCGGGACCGTGCCCTGCGGGGCGAGCGGGACCACCGTGATCCGCAGCGGCTCGGCGCGCCGGTCGGTCAGCGGCTGGTGGGCGTTGCGGGCGCTCAGGTAGACGACGGCGGCGAAGGCCATCACGAGCACCAGCACGACGAGCAGCCCGCCGTGCCGGGGGCGGGAGCCGGTGGAGGGGGGCCTCTCCCCCAC
Organism: Streptomyces gobitricini; assembly: GCF_039532985.1. Classification (NCBI taxonomy): domain Bacteria; kingdom Bacillati; phylum Actinomycetota; class Actinomycetes; order Kitasatosporales; family Streptomycetaceae; genus Streptomyces; species Streptomyces gobitricini. The sequence goes on from NZ_BAAASR010000002.1 coordinate 301,759, forward strand.
CGGACGGCTCCATACGGCCCGGGTGGGCTCACCCAGGCGTTCCCGCGCCGAGTACTCCCGGAGGTGGGCAGCACGGACGAACGACTCGTCGAAGACGACGGACCGGTACTCGTCCTCACCGCCGCCGGGGAATCCCTCCGGCGTCCCCTCGGGCGGGTCGCCACGCCCTGCCATACCTTCAGGGTAGGTCTGCGCGGACCCTGGTAAACGCGATGGTGCGCGGCGGCACAGAAGTGGCCTCAGGGCGTTCGCGGCACCGCCGGCACGGTAGGGGCGCTGTACGCGCCGGAGGCAGGAGCCGTGGCCGAGGGGGCGGTGCGGGCGGGCGTCGGGGGCGGTGCGTCGATGCCGCTGGTCGCGGGCGCCGGCACCTGGCCGCCGCGCCCGCCGGAGGACCCCCGGTGGACGGCGGCGAAGGCGAGGGCGATCATCCCGACGCCCATCACCACCGCGAGGACCCAGGCCACCGGCCGGTGCCAGCGGGAGCTGGGCCGGTAGGGGCGCAGGGCGCCGCCGTGCGTTCCGTAGGGGCCGGTGTCGTCGGCGGGGCGGTACCGCGCGGCGTACCCGTGCGCGCGTGCCCCGGGCTCGTACCCGGCGCCGCGGGGCTCGTCGTCGGCGGCGCCGCCCGCCCCGGACCGTGCGGCCTCGGCGTCCGCGCGTGCCTGAGCCGCGGCCAACAGGCGTTCGACGGCGGTGGGTTCATGGAACCGGGCCGCCCGTACGAAGTCCTCGTCGAACACCACGGAGGCGAAGTCCTCGTCGGCGCCCCCGCGGTCGTCGTCGGGCTCCCAGCCGTCCGGGAACGGCTTGCCTCCCACGTCGTCCGGCACGTCCTCAGGGTAGACCGAGGAGCTGCTTTTGGGCAGGGAGAGCGGCGACTCTCCCCGGCACGACCGCGTGCTGTGCGCCTCCGGGCCGGGCCGAAGGCGCACGGAGGGACGACTACCGTGTGTGACCATCGCCCGTCACGATGTACTTCGTGGACGTCAGCTCCGGCAGCCCCATCGGGCCGCGGGCGTGGAGCTTCTGCGTCGAGATGCCGATCTCGGCGCCGAAGCCGAACTGGCCACCGTCCGTGAAGCGGGTGGACGCGTTGACCGCGACCGTCGTGGAGTCCACCAGCTGGGTGAAGCGGCGGGCGGCCGCCTGGGAGGTGGTGACGATCGCCTCGGTGTGACCGGAGGTCCAGAGCCGGATGTGCGCCACGGCGGCGTCCAGCGAGTCGACGACGGCGGCGGCGATGTCGTACGAGAGGTACTCGGTCTCCCAGTCCTCGGCCGTGGCCGCCACGACGGTCGCCCGGGAGGCACCGGCGTACGACTGGACCCGCTCGTCACCGTGGACGGTGACACCGGCCCCGGCGAGGGCCTCCAGGGCGCGCGGCAGGAAGGCGTCGGCGATGTCCCGGTGGACGAGGAGCGTCTCGGCGGCGTTGCAGACACTGGGCCGCTGCGCCTTGGAATTGATCAGGATGTCGACGGCCATGTCGAGGTCGGCCTGGGCGTCGACGTACACGTGGCAGTTGCCGGTGCCGGTCTCGATGACCGGGACGGTGGACTCCTCGACGACGGTGCGGATCAGGGAGGCACCGCCGCGCGGGATCAGGACGTCGACCAGGCCGCGGGCGCGCATCAGCTCGCGTACCGAGTCCCGCGTCTCACCGGGCACCAGCTGCACGGCGTCCGCCGGCAGACCGGCGCCGCCGACGGCGTCCCGCAGGACGCGCACCAGGGCGGTGTTGGAGGAGTAGGCGGAGGAGGAGCCGCGCAGCAGCACCGCGTTGCCGGACTTCAGGCACAGCGCGGCGGCGTCGACCGTCACATTGGGCCGGGCCTCGTAGATGATCCCGACCACGCCGAGCGGGACGCGCACCTGCCGCAGGTCGATGCCGTTGGGCAGGGTGGAGCCACGGACGACCTCGCCGACCGGGTCGGGCAGCGCGGCCACGTCGCGGACGTCGGCGGCGATGGCCCGCACCCGCTCGGGGGTGAGCGTCAGCCGGTCGATGATCGACTCGCTGGTGCCGGCCTCCCTGGCCCGGGCGACGTCCTCGGCGTTGGCCTCGACGATCTCGCCCGTACGGACCTCCAGCGCGTCCGCGACCGCCAGCAGCGCGTCGTCCTTGGCCGCGCGCGGGAGTGGCGCGATTTCGGCGGAGGCCGCGCGCGCCCGGTAGGCGGCACGGGCGACCGGGGTCATGTCGTCGTACGGCGTGACGGACGGCGAGGTGGCGGAGGCGGGGGAATGCGACGAGGTCATACTCGCAGCGTAATGCGCTCCGGTCGGGCATCCATCACATATCCCGCTCTGCGAGACACCCCGCGGCCGGTACGCCGGCCCACGGCCGGTACGTGTCAGTACGGGCCGTACGTCAGTACGGGTGGCGCGTCAGTACGGGTGGACGCCCACGGGGGCGGCGGGCGGCGGACCGTACCCCTCGGCGATCCGCAGGTGGTACGTCTCGCGGTCGATGACCTCCAGGCCCACAATCTCCCAGGGCGGCAGCTTGGCGCTCTGCCGGTGCTCGCCCCACAGCCGCAGGGCGACGGCGGCCGCGTCGTGCAGGTCGCGGGCCTCCTCCCAGTACCGGATCTCGGCGTGATCACCGGCATACCGGCTGGTGAGCAGGAACGGGTGGTCATGGGCGAGCTGCTCCAGGGCCCGTCTGACGTCCGCGAGCGGTGCCTCCTGACCCGAGACGCTGAGAGTGATGTGCCAGAGCTTGGACACCGGGCGGTCCGGGGTGTGCCGATCCGGGCCGTCGCCCGGCTGCCGGGCCGCGGTGCCGTCGTCGAGGACGGCCTCGTCGAGGACGGCTTCATCGAGGACGGCCTCGTCGAAGTCGGCCCCCGCCTCGACACTCGTCAAGGCGCGTTCGGCCGTCCCTCGGGGCAGAGCCCCCGGGCGCGCTCGTCTCACCGGCGGCCTCCTGTGTGTACGTCTGTGTACGTCGTGGTGCTGTCACCCCGCTTACCCCTGAGACAAAGTTGACCAGTCCCGCGCGGAACTTGGGGCGGTTTTGGTGAAGCTCTCCGGCGGATGGCGGGTCTTTCAGCCGTTCTGGGGCTGGTCTAGGCCTCCAGGACGACGAGATCGTCCCTGTGTACGACCTCCCTCTCGTACGCCGGGCCCAGCTCTTTCGCCAGCTCCCGGGTGGACCGCCCGAGGAGCTGGGGGATCTCCTTGGCGTCGAAGTTGACGAGCCCCCGGGCGACGGCCCGGCCGGAGGCGTCGCGCAGCTCGACGGGGTCCCCCGCGCCGAAGTCGCCCTCCACGGCCGCGATGCCCGCCGGCAGGAGTGACTTCCTGCCCTCCACGACCGCCCGCACCGCGCCGTCGTCCAGGACCAGGGCGCCCCGCGGGGTGGAGGCGTGGGCCAGCCACAGCAGCCGGTCGGCGGAGCGGCGGCCGGTGTGGCGGAAGTACGTGCCGGTGTCCCGGCCCGCGAGGGCGTCGGCGGCGCGGCTGGCCGAGGTGAGCACGACCGGTACGCCGGCGGCCGCCGCGATCCGGGCGGCCTCGACCTTGGTGACCATGCCGCCGGTCCCGACGCCCGCCTTGCCGGCCGAGCCGATCTCGACGCCCTCCAGGTCCGCCGGTCCGCGCACCTCCGCGATGCGCGAGGTGCCGGGCTTCGACGGGTCGCCGTCGTACACCCCGTCCACGTCGGAGAGGAGCACGAGCAGGTCGGCCCGCACCAGATGCGCCACGAGCGCGGCGAGCCGGTCGTTGTCGCCGAACCGGATCTCGTCGGTGGCGACCGTGTCGTTCTCGTTGACGACCGGCAGGGCGCCCATGGCGAGCAGCTGGTCGAGCGTCCGGTAAGCGTTGCGGTAGTGGGCCCGGCGGCTGGTGTCGTCGGTGGTGAGCAGGACCTGGCCGACGCGTACGCCGTAGCGGGCGAAGGAGGCGGTGTAGCGGGCGACGAGGAGGCCCTGGCCGACGCTGGCGGCGGCCTGCTGGCGGGCCAGGTCCTTGGGGCGCCGGGCGAGGCCGAGCGGCGCGAGCCCGGCGGCGATGGCGCCGGAGGAGACCAGGACGATCTCCTTCTCACCGCCGCTGCGGACCTTGGCCAGTACGTCGACGAGCGCGTCGACGCGGTCGGCGTCGAGGCCGCCCGAGGCGGTGGTCAGCGACGACGAACCGACCTTGACGACGATCCTGCGGGCTTCCGTTACGTACTGTCTTGCCACTGTCACGTGGGAAATCTATGCCAGGAGCGGCATCCGGCGCGCGCGAGTTCCAGCGGCTGGACACGCCGCTGGACATGTCGCCGGGCCTCCCGCCGGACCCCCGCCGGACATGTCCGGCGACATGCCGCAGGGCGGGCCGGCCCGCCGGGATCAGGCCTTCCCCGGCGCCGGCCGGACCAGCCGCAGCACCCGCCCCGCCAGCCGGCGGGCCCGGCGCCGGCCGGCGGTCAAGGGGCCGAGCGCGCCACGCACTTCGTACGCGCTGTCCGGGATGCCGGCCGCCGGGTCGCGGAAGTGCGGGTACGCCAGGTACTCGCGGCCCCGCCGGCGTACCCGCCCGGGCCGCGTGCCCTCCTGGAGGAAGGCGACCACGTCGACGAGCGCGTCGGGCAGGTCCATCGCCACGCACGTGAGGCGCAGCCGGTCCTCGGTCTTCAGGCGGTTGGCCAGGCCCGGCGTCCAGTGGGCGGCCATCAGCGGAGCGGCCAGCTCCATCTTGGCGAGCAGGACGTCGCGCGGCTGTCTGAGCACGACGGGGCCGAACTGCGGGAGCAGCGTGACGATGAACGGTCGCATCATCAGCAGGTCGCGGCGCTCGCCCGCCGGTACGTGCGCGGCGATGAGCTCCATCAGAGCCCTGGCCGAGTCGAAGCGGGGCACGTAACCACCGGTCTTCGTCAGGTGCTTGCCGTCCTCCCGGCCCACCAGGTAGTAGCAGGTGTAGTCGGAGACCACCGACACGCCGTTGCCGCGCAGGTACGCCTCCAGCGTGAACAGCGCGTCCTCGCCGGTCCTCAGCGACTCGTCGAACCGCATGCCGTGCCGGACGAGCGGTTCACGGCGGAAGAGCTTCTGGGCGCTGAGCGTGTACTTGACGTTGGAGCGGTAGATGTCGGCGCGTTCGACGGTCTCCTTCCACATGGACTTGGCGGCGTTGCGGTTGACGCCGACGGTCCTGCCGAGCACCACGTCCGTGCCGGCCCGGTCCGCCATCGCGACGAGTCGTTCCAGCGCCTCCTCGCCGAAGTAGTCGTCGGCGTCGAGGAAGAAGACGTAACGGCCCCGGGCGAGGGAGAGTCCGGTGTTGCGCGGGCCGCTTGGCCCACCGGAGTTGGCCTGCCGGACGACGCGCGTGGCGACCTTGGAGCGGGTGGCGAACTCCTCCAGGTACTCCCCCGTGCCGTCGGTCGAGCCATCGTCGACGGCGACGATCTCGATCCGGTCGGCGCCGAGTGTCTGCGCCTCCACCGAGGCCAGGCACTTCACCAGGTACGGCATGGCCTCGTAGGCCCCGATGATCACGCTGACATCGGGAGTGTTCTCAGTCATCGGCACCCACTGCTCGATCCACCGGACGGACGAAGGTCGTCCGTCATGGTGCCCGCCGGGCACTTCCGCGGTGTGACGGCGCGCACAACGGCCCGCAAGTGCTCCTCGGACGAGGGACTCGCGGGCCGCGGGGTGTACGTCCTGCTTCACGCCGGCCGCCGGCCGCCGGCCGCCGGCCGCCGGCCGCCGGCGGACGGGGCCGGGTGGTCAGCCCGCCACCGTGGCCTCCTCGGCGCCCTTCTCGGTGCCCTTCCCGGCGCCCTTCTCGGCCACGGTGTCGAGGGCGGCGCCCACCGGCTCGGCGCCCGCGCCGTCGGCCTCCTGGTCGAGCTCGCCGATCCGCTGGCCGGCCAGCCGCTGAGCCACACCGTTGTTGCGGGCCTCCGCCCTGGCCGTCAGCGCACGCACGGCGGCGTTGAACCGCTCGATCGACGTGGGCTCGTCGGGGCCCAGCAGATACCGCTTGAGCCGCATCCGCTCCCCGGCCAGCAGGTCGGCGGCCGGATCGGCCACGGCCGCCAGCAACTCCTCCAGCTCGGCCGCGCTGTTGGAGAGGATCACCGCGGCGCGGACGGCGGTGTTCTGGCGCTTGAACTCGTCGGCGCCGAGCTCGGCGGAGTCCGTCACGGCGTACGGCTTGCCGCTCGCGATGAAGTCGGACACCACGCTGGAGATGTCGGAGACCATGCCGTCGGCCTCGTTGAAGCAGTCGTACAGGGTCGGCTCGGCGCCAGTGACGGCCGTGTGCTCCCACCAGCCGATGGAGCGCCAGTACGCGTCGTTCCACTCGGCCCGCAGTCGCTTGATCTCAGCGAGGCGGTGCGGGTCGGCGAGTGAGACACGCGACTCCTCGGCCTCGTCGCCGCCCTTGCGGCCGGTGGCGGCGAGCCGTGCGATCCGCGCCTCGACCCGGTCCAGCTCGGCGCGTGCCGCGGCCTGGGACGACTGGGCGGCGGCGATCTCCTTCGCCCAGCGGGGGTCGGTGGCGCGCTCGGCGTTGGCGGCGGCGACCATCTTCCGCAGGCGTTCGTCGACGGCCTTGGCCTTCTTGTTGACGAGCCCGGTGAAGGGGTGCGGCTTGTAGATCACCCGGACCGGGCGCGGGGCGTCCAGCAGCCGCCTCAGGATGTTCTCGCCGGCCAGCAGCAGTGAGGTGTTGCCGGGGTTGTTGTCCCAGCCCTCCCAGGTGGGGGCGTACAGGATGGTGGGGATCGGGTTCCCGGGGGCGCCCGTCGATGTCCTGATCGGCGCGAGCTGCGGGCGGCCCACCTCGACGATGTCCTCGTCGCGGACACCGACGTCGGCCAGCGCGTACCGGTCGCGGCCGGCCTGGCCGGCGGTCCACACCTCGTCGTACACCTTGGAGAAGGGGTTGACGCTGGCGAGCTTGTCGCTGTCGCCGTGCCCGATGAAAACGTGCTTCATGGTGGGGACGCGCAGCATGTGGATGTTCTTGCCGACGTTGGCGGGGTAGAGCGTCACACGGATCGACGACAGGTCCATCGCCATCAGGTGCTGGCCGCCGGGGACGCACAGGATCGGCACGGAGGTGGGCTGGAGCTTCTTCACCAGGGTGCGCTCACGCATGATGACGATCGGCCGGCCGTCGATCTGCTCCATCGTCTCCAGCCACATGTTGACCTGGTACGCGGAGTCGTCGGAGCCGGAGAAGTACAGGGCCACCGTCGGCTGGTACTCGCGCAGCCAGCTGCCGACGGCCTTCAGGGCGGCGCCCGCGGCCGGGGCCCGGCGCTTGCGGCGCAGGTAGGGGACGAGGGCCAGGGTGTAGAGCAGGCCCAGCGCGAGGGTCGCGGCGACACCCGCGTACCCGATGACGTTCCGGCCGGTGGCGACCGCCACGATCACGCCCGCCATGGCGGGGACGTCGAGGTGCAGCATCTTCTCGGCGGAGCGGCTGAGGAGCGCCCGCGGCGGGGCGTCCGGGACGCGTACGGCGTTGAGGTCGATGTTGCGGGTGACGACCGGCATGGTGCGGCGCAGCCGGATCAGGGTGGCGAGGGCGCCCTGCGGGGCCTGGAGACCGTAGAACAGCAGGAAGCAGGCGACCGCCGCGTAGAAGACGGGCTGGTCGGCGAGGCCTTCTCGGGCGAGCAGCAGCACCAGCAGCAGCTGGCGCAGCAGGAAGCGGATCGCGAGACCGGCCCGGACCTTGCTCAGCCGGTCGATCAGGTAACTGTCCTTCTGGTGCAGATACCAGTCGGCGACGTAGGTCACGGCACCGGCGGCCGCGAAGAACCAGAGGTTCGGAAGGAGGGCGGCAAGCATGACGCACGGATAACCCAGTCCCATGAGGACTGCCGCGGCGAGCTCTGACGCGCTGCCCACACGTGCCAGGCGAATGGCGGTCGAAATCACGAAGAACCTGCTCCAGAAGGGGGGTGCCCGTTTTTTCACATGGACAAGACTCCCGTGAAGGCGGGGGACTTCACGGACTGGCTCTGCGAGCCCTTACGGTCTCTGTTGGACTTTCACGAACTCGGGCCTCTGCATTCGCACAATGCGACACAGAGGCCCGAAGAACACATCCGTTGAGTTTACACATCTTCCTGACGGTCCAGCACCGAGGCGAGTGCCTTCTCGAAGCCGGACGCCTCGCCCGCCCCACGGGTGGGGTCCTGCTGCCGTACGTCGATGACATGGCCGGTGAGCTCGGAAAGCAGCACGTCCAGGGAGGTCCGGGCCACGGCCTCGGAGGACAGCAGCGATCCGGCGGGCTCCTGGCCGAACGCCTTGGTGCGCATCGGCGTGGCGGTGCGCTCGGGATTGACGCAATTCACCCGGATTCCCTCGCCGGCCCATTCGTCGGCGAGGGCCTGCGTGAGATTCACCATGGCGGCCTTGGTGGACGAGTAAAGGCTGTACTCGGCGCGGCCGCGGGTGTAGCTGGAGGAGGTGTAGAGCAACAGCTGCCCCTTGGTCTCGGCCAGGTATTTGTACGCGGCGCGGGCGATCTGCACCGGTGCCAGGTAATTGACGTTGAGCGCTTCCTGAATGGTCGCGTTGTCGGTCTCGGCGAGCTTGCCGATGCGCAGAACGCCCGCCGTGTTGATGACGTAGTCGACGCGGCCGCTCTCCGCGTACGCCCTGGCGAGCGCCTCCTCCACGTGTTCGGGGTTCTCGACGTGCGTGCCGGTGGTGGAGCGGCCCAGCGCGTACACCGTGGCACCGTACCGCTCGGCGAGGGCGGCGATGTCGGCGCCGATGCCGTACGAGCCGCCGAAGACGACGAGCGTCCTGCCCGACAGCAGCTCGCGGTAGGCGGCCTCGTCGGCCTGGCTCGGGGCGGCGGTGGAAGCCAGCTGGAAGAGCTTGTCGGCGATGAAGACGTCGACGGGCTGGGTGACCTTCATGTTGTACTCGTCGCCCGCGACGACGTAGATCGGCACGTCCGGAAGGTACCGCAGGACGACGCTGCAGTCGTCCGTGGCCTGGAAGTTGGGATCGCCGGCCGCGATCTCGTACGCCCGCCTGATCGTGGAGAGCTTGAACGCCTGCGGCGTCTGGCCGCGGCGCAGCCGGGAGCGGTCGGGTACGTCGGTGATGAACTCGCCGTCCTCGCCATGGGTGCGGGTCACGATGATCGTGTCCGCGGACGGGATGGCGACGTCGACGGCCTGGTAGCGGTCGAGGGCGTCGACGCAGTCCTTGATCACGCGCTGTGACAGAAGCGGACGTACCGCGTCATGGAAGAGGACGTTGAGGTCCTCGCCTTCGCCGAGGCCCTCGCCGAGCGCCCGGATGGCGCGCTCGGTGGTCTCGTTGCGGGTGGCACCGCCCTCGATGACACGGGTGACCTTGGTGAGTCCCGCCTTGGCGATGATCTTCTCGACGTCGGGCACGAAACCCGGCGCCATCAGCACGATCACGTCGTCGACGGAGTCGGCCTGCTCGAAGATCGTCAGCGTGTGCTCGATGACCGCCTTGCCCGCGATCTTCAGCAGCTGCTTGGGGATCGCGAGACCCACACGCTGTCCGGTACCGCCGGCGAGCACGACAGCTGTGGTGCGGGTCTTGGCTTCATGCGGCGCTGACACAGAACGACCTACCTTGCGACGACTGGGGGACGGGCTGATGGTCGCACTCTCCGTGACCGTCTCGCAAGGCGGACATCAGGCCCCCCGCACCCGTGCGACACCTGGTGTTCACGCTGTGGCCGAGGAGAGTGGACGGGCACCGCGAGGGCGCCCCGGTGACCGACATCACGCGGCCGGCTTGTCGACGACGCTGAGCACGAGGTCGTTGGCGGCGCTGTGGAAGAGCGTGACGACGGTCCGCTCCCCGGGCTTGCCCGCCAGCTTCCTGGCGAGGCCCCGCACCAGCCCCAGGGGCTGCTTCTTGCGGAGCGCGACCGGGGGGTACGGGAAGAGGGAGCCCTTCTCCACCACGTCGTCGAGGAAGCGCCCGAGCCGGACCGGCCCGGCGCCCGGGGCGTACCGGAGCCACAGGTCCCACACATCGTGCGGATCCTGCTGACGGGCGGCGGGAGCGGCGCAGGAGAAGGTGAAACGGAACCCGTCGGCGCCGTGGCGCGTGCCGGGGAAGGCCAGCTCCAGCGGGGCCTTGCCACGCCGCCGCAGCAGGAGAACCGGTTCACCGTCGGGCTCCGCCGCGCCGTGGAGGCGTGCGGTGAGGGTGAGCGTTCCGTTCCGTATCCGGACGTCGCCGGCCTCGGCGTGCGCGGGGCGGACCCAGGACCGGAGGTGGAGCGCACCGTTCCTCGTGTACGGAACCAGCTGCCGCACCGGTTCGCCGGAGCGCTGCCGCTCGGCCGCTCGCATCGCCCCCCGCTGGTCGACGGCGCGGGTGGCGAGCGGTACGGCGTCGGCGGCGCCCGGCAGTTCGGCGTGGACGGGGTGGACGCCCTCGGAGAACGGCGTCCCGGCCGGGACGGTCGCGGTGCCGTGCTCGTCGACGGGGAAGTCGCGCCCCTCGATCACCAGGCGGGCGCCCTCGCGGGGGGTGAGCAGCGTCACGGTCAGCGTGCCGTCCTCGGTCACGGAGCAGTCGGCGACGGTCGGCGCTCCGGCGGCGGGGGCGGGCCGCGGGCGGCGGGCCGCGCGGTGGGTGGCCGCCGCGCCGAGTTCGGTGAACAGCTCCTCGTACCGCTTGGCCACCGGGCCCGGGTCGAAACGGCGAGCGTTGACCAGGGCGGCGGCGCCCATCCGGCGGCGCAGCGCGGGGTCGTCGACGAGCCGGAGCAGTGCGTCGGCGACGGCGTCGACGTCGCCGACGGGTACGAGGAGGCCGTCCTCGCCGTCGTCGATGATCTCGCGGGGGCCGTAGTCGCAATCGGTGGACACCACGGGCAGGCCGCAGCGCATCGCCTCGACGAGCGTCATCCCGAAGGACTCGTGGCGCGAAGTGGACACGGCTATCGCACCCTTGACCCACTCGGGCTCGATCGGGGAACGCGGGCCCATGAGGTGGACGCTGTTGTACAGGCCCAGTTGGTCGATCCTCGCACGGAGCCGGTCCTTCTGGTCGCCCCAGCCGCAGATGCGCAGCGTCCACTCCGGGCGGCGGGCGACGACCTTCGCGAACGCCTCGATCAGGACCTGGTACTGCTTCTCGGACGCCAGCCGCCCCGCCGCCACGATCGTGGTGCCCGAGGTGTCGGAGGGCGGGACGACCGGCGCGGGCACACTGTTGGGGATGGCCAGCACCCGGGTGCCGGGCAGCGGCATCCGGTCGCGCCAGGAGGCGGCGTCGCCCTCGGAGACGGTGACGAACGCGTCGAGCTTCGGCAGGAACCCGGCCATCTCGGCCCGCAGCCCGGGCTTGTGGTGGTTGTGCGTCATGTGCTCCTGGCCGATGAGCACCGCGTGCTCGGGCGCGAACGCGGCGACGTACGCGACGAGTCCGGGCCGGGTGCCTATGACGACGTCGGCGTCGGACCCGGCACCGGCGTAGTGGGCGCGGACGCGTTCGTCGGTCAGGCGGCTGTACTCCTTGTACCGCGCCTCGTTCTCCGGGAAGTGCTCGGCGGGCTGAAGGTGCCGCTCGTGCTTCTTCTCGTTGGTCGCCGAGGAGGGGCGGGTGTCGACGAGCGGTACGACGGTGACGCGCGGGTCGATCGCGAAGAGCGGCTCGTCCCGGTGCCGGAACACGGAGACGATCTCCACTTCATGGCGTCCGGCCAGCTCCTCCGCGAGGTTCAGTGTGGTGCGGATGGTGCCGCCGATGCCGTAGATGGTGTGGATGAGGAAGGAGACCTTCATCGACGCTCCGTTCAAGTCGGCCGGGGCACCCACGGCCCCGCCCCCGGAGACAAGACGGTGATCCTTGACCACAGGTTGTCCGCCCGGAGCGAGGTAAACCGGAGTTCATGCCCTTTTACGCCCTGGGAACCGTCACCGTGACCGGCCGGCCACACAGGGTGGTCCCGGACCCGACGCGCGCGGGCCCGACGACGGCCGGCCGCCCCGCGGACGGCCCCTGCGGGGCCCGCGCCCCGCACCACGGGGCCGGGGCAGCGCGACGCCCCCGTGCGGGAGGGGCGCGCGGCACTGGTCACCCGGCGTGGGCGGCCCACCGCGAGCCCCCGCACGGGGGCGCGTCATCGAACGTCCGGCGTGGGGCGGAGGATCAGAAGGGGTCGAAGCCGTCGAACTCGCGCTCCGCCTCGTCCCGCTCCGCCTGGCGGTCCCGGCGGCGCTGCGCGGCCGGGCGCGGGGCCTCCATGCGGTGGTCCTCACCGCGGCGGCCCAGCATCTCCGCGCCCGCCATCATCGTGGGCTCCCAGTCGAAGACGACCGCGTCCTCCTCGGGGCCGATGGCGACGCCGTCGCCCGCGCGGGCCCCGGCCTTCATCAGCTGGTCCTCGACACCGAGGCGGTTGAGGCGGTCCGCCAGGTAACCGACGGCCTCGTCGTTGTTGAAGTCCGTCTGGCGCACCCAGCGCTCCGGCTTCTCGCCGCGCACGCGGAAGAGGCCGTCCTCCTCCTGCGTGACCGTGAAGCCCGCGTCGTCGACCGCCTTCGGGCGGATGACGATCCGGGTCGCCTCCTCCTTCGGCTTGGCCGCCCGCGCCTGGGAGACGATCTCGGCCAGCGCGAAGGACAGCTCCTTGAGGCCCATGTGGGCGACGGCCGACACCTCGAAGACGCGGTAGCCGCGTGCCTCCAGGTCCGGGCGGATCATGTCCGCGAGGTCCTTGCCGTCCGGGATGTCGATCTTGTTGAGGACGACGATACGGGGACGGTCGTCGAGGCCGCCGTACTGCCTCAGCTCCTCCTCGATCACGTCCAGGTCGGTGACGGGGTCACGGTCGGACTCCAGCGTCGCCGTGTCCAGCACGTGGACGAGCACCGAGCAGCGCTCGACGTGGCGGAGGAACTCCAGCCCCAGGCCGCGGCCCTGGCTGGCGCCCGGGATGAGGCCGGGTACGTCCGCGATGGTGTAGACGGTGGAGCCGGCGGTGACGACGCCCAGGTTGGGGACCAGGGTCGTGAAGGGGTAGTCCGCGATCTTCGGCTTGGCGGCGGACATCACGGAGATCAGCGACGACTTGCCGGCGCTGGGGTAGCCCACCAGTGCCACGTCCGCGACCGTCTTGAGCTCCAGGACGATGTCGCCGGACCGCCCCGGCTCGCCCAGCAGGGCGAAGCCCGGCGCCTTGCGGCGGGCCGAGGCCAGCGCCGCGTTGCCGAGGCCGCCGCGGCCGCCCTCGGCGGCGACGTACGAGGTGCCGTGCCCGACCAGGTCGGCCAGCACGTCGCCCTTCTTGTCGAGGACGACCGTGCCGTCCGGCACCGGCAGGATCAGGTCCTGGCCGTCCTTGCCGGACCGGTTGCCGCCCTCGCCGGGCTTGCCGTTGGTGGCCTTGCGGTGCGGCGAGTGGTGATAGTCCAGGAGCGTGGTGACCGACTGGTCGACGACCAGGATCACGTCGCCGCCCCGGCCGCCGTTGCCCCCGTCGGGGCCGCCGAGCGGCTTGAACTTCTCACGGTGAACGGAGGCACAGCCGTGGCCTCCGTTACCCGCGGCGACATGCAGCTCGACGCGGTCCACGAAGGTGGTCATGTTCTGTGCCTCCAGTTACGTGCGGAAATGTCTACGTGTTAACACGCGAAGGGCGGACCCGCTTCCCGGTACGGGAAGTGAGGTCCGCCCTCGCGAAGAACCGAGCAGCCCGATCAGGCAGCGGTCGGAACGATGTTCACGACCTTGCGACCACGGAACGTGCCGAACTCCACCGCACCGGCCTGCAGCGCGAACAGCGTGTCGTCGCCGCCACGGCCGACGCCCGAGCCGGGGTGGAAGTGGGTGCCGCGCTGGCGGACCAGGATCTCACCGGCGTTGACGACCTGACCGCCGAAGCGCTTCACGCCGAGCCGCTGAGCGTTGGAGTCGCGACCGTTCCGGGTGGACGATGCGCCCTTCTTGTGTGCCATGTCTCCTCAGTCCCTTACTTCGCAGCCGTGGGGATCGTCGTGACCTTGATCGCCGTGTACTGCTGGCGGTGGCCCTGACGACGGCGGTAGCCGGTCTTGTTCTTGTAGCGCAGGATGTCGATCTTGGCGCCCTTGTGGTGGTCCACGACCTCGGCCTGGACCTTGATGCCGGCCAGCACCCACGGGTCGCTGGTCACAGCGTCGCCGTCGACAACGAGCAGGGTCGAGAGCTCGACCGTGTCGCCAACCTTGGCAGTGGAAATCTTGTCAACCTCAACGATGTCGCCGACAGCAACCTTGTGCTGGCGACCACCGCTGCGCACGATGGCGTACACGCGGAACTCACTCTCGCTCGGAACGGAAACCCCTGATGCCAGCCGCTCGCACGGACCGGCGGGTCCGTGACTGCTCCGGGTGGGATGAGCGGCCTCTTCCAACCACGGACCGTGTCCGGCCGGAAGGGAGGTGCTCAGGAGTTGGCGCGCATGGAAACACGCCGACGGTCAAGGTTACGGTCCGCGCTCCGACGGGTCAAACCGGCCCGGCGCCGCCCGGCCCGGCCGGGCGCGGTACCCGTGGCCGTATGCTCGCCGGGCGAAGACGCATCCCGGGAGCCGGAAGGCAGAGCACAGTGAATTACAGGGTCCAGCCCACCGCACAGGTCGCCGACGACGCCGAGATCGGCTCCGGGAGCAGTGTGTGGGAACTCGCGCAGATCCGCGAGGGAGCGAAGCTCGGCGAAGGCTGCGTGGTCGGCCGCGGCGCGTACGTCGGCACCGGCGTGCGCATGGGTGACAACTGCAAGCTGCAGAACTACGCCCTGGTCTACGAGCCGGCCGAGCTCGGCGACGGAGTCTTCATCGGTCCCGCCGTCGTCCTCACCAACGACCACAACCCGCGCTCGGTCGACCCCGACTTCAAGCAGAAGCGCGGCGGCGACTGGGAGGCCGTGGGCGTGAGGATCGCCGACGGCGCCTCGATCGGCGCCCGCTCGGTGTGCGTGGCGCCGCTGGAGATCGGCCGCTGGGCGATGGTGGCCGCGGGCGCGGTCGTCACCAAGGACGTCCCGGACTTCGCGCTGGTCGTGGGCGTTCCGGCGCGGCAGGTCGGCTGGGTGGGCCGGAGCGGCGTCAAGCTGGTGGAGCGGGACGGCGAGGCCGGTGTCTGGGAGTGCCCGAAGACCGGCGCCCTGTACGACGAGAAGGACGGCACGCTCACCGAGCGCGTCTGATTCCGCCCGCGGGGGCGCGCCCTCGCCCCGCGGCGCCGGGCCCCGGGTACCCACCCGGGGCCTTCTCGCGCTCCGGCCCGCGCGGCGGCAGGAGCGCGGTGGGCGACCACCGCGCCGGGACCCGCCCGCGCGGCCGGAAGCGCCCCGCCCGGCCCGGCCCGCCCCATGGACCGGCGCCCCACGCCCGGGAGCGCCGCGTAAGCGGGAGCGCCGCGTAAGCGGGAGCGCTGTGTGAGCCGGGGCGCCGCGTGAGCCAGCGTGCCGCGTGACCAGGGCGCCGCGTAAATCTGCCCGCCTCGTGGACCACCGAGCCGAACCCTGACCGCCGCGTGGAACCGGACCACCGCCCCGCCGCGCCCGGGTCCCGCCCCGAACACCGACCCGCCGCGTGGGCCACCGCCCGAACACCGCCCCGCCACGGGGGCCAGCGACCCGCCGCGTGAGCAGGGGCGCCGCGTGAGCGGGGGCGCTGTGTGAGCCGGGAACGCCCCAGGCCCCGGGCTCCGGGCGGCGGCGCCCGGGCCGGGGAGGGGCTACACCCGCGTCCACGCCTCCAGGGCCAGCCCCGGCTCCGGCTTCTGGCGGGCGACGCGCAGGGTGCCGTCCGTGCCGAAGGCGGCCATCACGACCCGGCCGCGGCCGTCGACCGCCAGCGCGGGGGCGCCCACGCACGGTTCGCCGGTGAGCGTCCAGGTGGCGCCGAGCGCCTCGTCCTCCGTCGGGTAGGCGGCGAGGGCGGGGCGGCCGGTGGCGGCGTCCCGGTGGGCCATGACCGTGCAGTCGTGTCCGTCGACCGCGGTACGGAGGAGGGCGACCGGGCCGGTGCCCTCCCCGGTGCCGAGGACGGACGGGGCCTCGTCGGAGGGGCGCCAGGCCCGGACCGTGCCGTCCTTGGCGTCGTGCCAGAAGTGGGTGAGGCGGCCGGGGCCGGTGCGTTCCGAGGAGAGCGAGCCGGCCTCGGCGCCGGCCGGGACGTCCTCGGCCCGCTGGAACTTCACGCCCTTCGTCTCCTGCGTCCACCGCAGGATGTGGTCCTCCGCGGGCGCGGCCAGCTCCATCAGGCCGTCGGAGGTGATCGACGCCCGGATGGGGCCGGTGATCCCGCTGCCCTTGAGGTCGGCCCACTTGTTCCACTTCCCCGACGGCACCGAGGCGCGTCCGCAGATCCCGCCGCCCACGTTGCGTACGAAGACGTGCAGCGAGCCCTCGGAGTCGATGACGGCCGCCGGCGGGCCGATCCGCTCCGCCAGGGCGGGGTCGTCGGGGTACGGGTTGCCCACCACCGCCCAGTCGCGCACGGCCAGACCGGACTGGTACTGGAGCGCGAAGACGACGTCGGTGGCGGGGGTGCCGTCCGCGCGGCGCGTGCGGCGCAGCGCCACCAGGTGGACGTAACCGTCGGCGCCCTGGGCTATGGAGAGGTGCGGGTCGATGCCGGGCGCCGGGATCGTCTCGGGGCCGGTCCACTCGGGTCCGCCGGGGTGCCGCTCGGTCCAGCGCAGGACGGCGCCCTCGACAGGGGCGTACGCCGTGAGGCGGCCGTCCTTGCCGCGCACCAGCCAGTCGGTGGTGGCCGGCAGGGAGGCGTCGGGGAGGGGGGTGCCGCCCCGGGCGGCGCTACGGCCCGACGGGGCGTCCGCAGGACGCCCGGCTCTCCGCGATCTCCGCGCGGACCACACCGTCATGGCTCACCGCCGACCTTCCCCTGAACAGTTCGAACAGTTCACGCGCAGTTCCCCCGAGCTTGCGCGACGATAGCATTTTGGCGCGTGCCCCCCGGTCCCCCGAAAGGCCCACCCGGCCGCGGCGGCGTGGGACCCTCGTACCGTGCTCACTCTCCTTGTCGTCGACGCCGCGAACGTCGTCGGATCGGTGCCGGACGGCTGGTGGCGGGACCGGCGTGGAGCCGCCGAGCGGCTGCGTGACCGGCTCGTCCCCCAGGCCGCCGACGGGGTGACCGGGCATCCCGGCCCGCTGGACGTCGTGCTCGTGGTCGAGGGGCGGGCCCGGGGCGTGGAACCGGTGCCCGGGGTGCGGGTCGAGGAGGCGCCGGGCAGCGGTGACGACCGGATCGTGGAGCTGGCGGGCGAGGCCGCCGCCGCGGGGCGCCGCTGCGTCGTGGTGACGGCGGACCGCGAGTTGCGCCGACGGGTGGCGGCGTACGGCGCCGAGAGCCTGGGGCCCCGGTCCGTACGCCCCTGACAACCGCCGCGAAACCTCGCCGTCAACTGTTCACGGAATCGTTATCCCGGCCGCCCGCCGACGCGCACGCGCCTTCTGACCATGGTCGTCGGACCCTCGTGTTCCGGCCCTTGCTCCGGCCGCGGGCCTGGTCACCCCGGCCATTGCCTACGATGGCACGGCACGCCTCCCTCATTGACCTGTCCCAGTAGAAGAAGAGTGCTCAGTGAAAGTCATCAGCATCGTCGGTGCACGTCCCCAATTGGTGAAGCTCGCCCCCATCGCGGCCGCGTTCGCCGAGACGGAGCACGAGCACGTCATCGTGCACACCGGGCAGCACTACGACGCCGACCTCTCCGACGTCTTCTTCGACGGCCTCGGCATCCCCGACCCGGACGTCCACCTGGGTGTCGGCTCCGGCAGCCACGGCGTCCAGACCGGAGCCGTGCTCTCCGCGCTCGACCCGGTCCTGGAGCGTGAGAAGCCGGACTGGGTCCTGGTCTACGGCGACACCAACTCCACCATCGCCGGTGCCCTTTCGGCCGTGAAGATGCACCTGCCGGTCGCCCACCTGGAGGCGGGTCTGCGCTCCTTCAACCGGCGCATGCCGGAGGAGCACAACCGCGTCCTGACCGACCACTGCGCCGACGTCCTGCTCGCCCCGACCGAGGAGGCCATGCGCCACCTCGCCGAGGAGGGCCTGGAGGACCGCGCGGTGCTGGCCGGCGACGTGATGGTCGACATCTGCCTGAGGATCCGCGACGACGTCCTGGCCGGCAAGCACCCCGCGCCCGCGCTGCCCGAGGGCATCGACCCGTCGAAGCCGTTCCTGCTGGCCACGCTCCACCGGCCGGACAACACCGACGACCCGGAGCGGCTGCGCGCGATCATCGACTCGCTGGCCGGCCTGCCGGTCCCCGTCGCGCTGCTCGCCCACCCGCGTCTGGTCTCGCGCGCCCAGGCGCACGACATCGAGCTGAACACCGGTTCCGTGCACGTCGGCCGGCCGCTGCCGTACGCCGGCCTGGTCGCCGCCGTACTGGCCTCGACCGGTGTGGTCACCGACTCGGGCGGCCTGCAGAAGGAAGCGTTCCTGCTGGAGCGCATCACCACCACCATCCGTCCCGAAACGGAGTGGGTGGAAACCGTCGGCACGGGTTGGAACGTCCTTGTTCCCGACCCGCACACGCTGTCCGCCGACGAGTGGGCCGCCACGGTCACCCGCGCGGCGCCCACGGCCGACCCCGGCGCCCCGTACGGCGACGGGCGGGCCGCCCAGAACGTTGTCCGGATCATGGAAGAGTGGAAGGGAGGCAGCCGGCGCGCGTGACCGGACACGTCCTCTCGCGAGGCACTTATCCGTACATGTCACCGTGCTAGCGTCACCGGTTATGTCAGCGTCTCCCAGGTCCGGGCTGCCCGCGGCAGGCAAGCGACCCCATGTGATCTACCTCGCCATCGGTTTCCCGCCAGCGGCCAAGAGCTGCGCGTACCGCATGCGCGAGACCGCGAACCAGTTCATCAACCAGGGCTGGGACGTCACCGTCGTCACCATCGCGCAGGAGTCGTGGGAAAGGGACTCCGGCGTCGACCTCACCCTGCTGGAACAGGTCGACCCGAAGATCAGGATCGTCGAACTGCCCCTGGTGCGCGAGGACCTGGAGACGGACATCCGTCTGTACAGCGAGGACCGCGCCCTCAACCCGAACGGGTGGGTGACGCGGCTGCGCCGGCGTCAGATGGAACCGTTCCCCGAGCCGAACTTCGGTGAGTGGCGCGAGGACCTGGAGAAGGCCGTACTCCGCATCCACCGCGACCACCCGGCCGACCTGCTGCTCGCCAGCTGTGTCCCCTACGTCAACCTCGCCGCCGCGTGGAAGCTGTGGGAGGAGGCGAAGGTCCCGTACGCCGTGGACTTCCGCGACGGCTGGTCCATCGACGTCATCGACGGTGTCGAGGCGTTCGCCCGCGACTCCGCCGAGGGTGTCTGGGAGCAGAGGATCCTCGACAACGCTCTCTCCCTCTGGGTCGTCAACGACCCGATCGCCGAGCACTACCGCACCCGCTACCCCGACTTCGCCGACCGCGTCCACGTCGTGCGCAACGGCTACGACGCCGACAGCTCGCCGGGCAAGCCGCACCGCGCCAACCCCGAGGCCGGGCTGGCGTTCGGCTACCTCGGCACCGTCAACTTCACGGTTCCGCACCTGGAGACCGTGCTGAACGCCTGGCGCGCCGCCCGTGAGAAGGAACCGCTGCTGGCCAACGCCACCTTCGAGGTGCGCGGCCACATCGGCAACGGCTCCGGCCGCGAGGCCAACCGGCACGCCGAGGTCCTCAAGCAGGCCGAGGCCGACGGCGTACGCTTCGGCGGCCCCGCCGCCAAGGCCGAGGTGGCGTCCATCTACGCCCGCTGGGACGCGATGGTCCTCATCCTCATCGGCGGCCGTTACGTCACCTCCGGCAAGGTGTACGAGTACATGGCGACCGGCCTGCCGATCGTCTCGGCGCACGTCGTCGAGCACGACGCCTCCAACGTGCTGCGCGGGCACCCGCTGTGGACGGGCGCCGTCGGTATCGACGAGGAGGGCCTCACCGAATCGTTCGTCAAGGCCGCGCACATGGCGGTGGAGACGAGCGACGAGGTCCACGCCGAGGCCATGGCGCACGCCGACCAGTTCACCCGCGAGGCGCTGATGACCGCCGCCGTGAAGCAGCTCATCGACGACTTCACCGCCCTCGGGGCAGAGCGGACGGACACCGCGGACGACACCGCCGTCGCCGAGAACCAGATCGTCGCCGGAGGACCGTCCCTGTGACCAACGTCCTGTTCATCGCCAGCGTCCGGCCCCAGCTGGGCGTGTTCGCCGACTCGGTGCGCAAGTTCCGCGCCGCCGGCGCCACCACGTACCTCGCCGGTACGTTCCCCCTCGACCCGGTGGCCGAGGAACTCTCCGCCATGGAGCTGGACGGCACCCACCAGCTCCCCCGCAACCTCAACTTCCGCAGCACGGCGCTGCGCCGCAAGGCCCGTATGGCGCCGGGCGGCATGAAGGTGTGGATGCAGGCGGAGCGGGACAGCGTGCTGCGCCGGCTGGCCCGCAAGGCCGACGTCCTGGTGGCGCTCGACGCGGGCGCCGTCTACACGGTGTGGCGCCTGTCGCAGTACTACCGCGTCGAGGAGGCCCACTTCGGTCTGGCGCCGGCCCTGAAGGCCGTCGACCGGGTCAAGGAGAAGGGTGCCACCGGCGGCCGGGGCGTCCTGCCCCCGATGGACGTCGTGAAGCAGAACGTCCGCCGCTCCGTGGACGGTCTGCCCGCCACCGTCATGCGGCACGTCACCGCCCGCCCCGTGATGCGCTCCACGGTCGGCGCCCGCGTGTGGCGTACGGCCGTCACGGCGCCCGGCGTGCCTCCCAAGGTGCGCATCGCCACCACCCGCTACGTGGCCGAGGGCATGCAGTGGGCGGGCCGCACCAGTGGTGCCGCCCTGGCGCTCGCCGCCGCCGCGTCGAAGATCTCCGACCTGGGGCTCAAGGCGCAGCTGATGGACGAGGCCGTGATGAAGGAGCTCGGCAAGGGCCTCAACCCGCGCGACCTCGACAAGGCGGTCGCGGCCCAGCTCGCCCACGCCGACGCCCAGTTCGCCGAGGGCGACCACGAGAAGGCCTCCTTCGCGCTGGACCGCGCGCTGTTCCTGGGCTTCCACCGGGTACTGCACATCGACCAGCTGTCGTCGCCGCTGGCCAAGGACGCGCAGGGCTTCGTCGAGCCGCTGTACCGCTCCAAGGTGATGGACGTGCTCAGCCGCCCGCAGGGACGGAAGACCCCGGCGGCCCCGGCCCCCAAGGACCGTCCGCTGCGGCTGCTGGTCACCACCAGCGCCAACGACAACTTCCTGCACCACATCCTGGACCGGTACGGCAACCACGAGGGCGTGGAGCTGCGGTACCTGGACCTCGCGGCGCAGAAGGCGCTCAAGCGGATCGCGTGGGCGGGCCGCCGGGTGCTGGAGGACCGCCTGGCCGGCGGCACCAGCACCTACCAGGAGGAAGTCGAGCGGCTGATGCGGCCGTACCTGGACTGGGCGGACACCGTCTTCCTGGACTGGTCGGTGGGCCCGGCGGCGATGCTGACGACGATCGACCCGGGCGACACCCGGATCGTCGTGCGCCTGCACAGCTACGAGGCGTTCACGCGCTGGCCGCACATGACGGACTTCTCGCGGATCGACGACCTGGTCTATGTCGCCCCGCACGTGAAGGACCTCGTCGAGTCGCTGGTACCGATGCTGCGTGGCGACGGCGCGCCGCGCGCGCACCTCATCGACAACGCCATGGACCTGTCGGGCTTCGCCCGCCCCAAGTCGGCCGACGCGCGCTTCAACCTGGGTCTGGTGGGCATCAGCCAGGTCGCCAAGGACCCGATGTGGGCCGTGGACGTGCTGCGGCGGGTGCGGGAGCACGACGAGCGCTACCGGCTGCTGCTGGTGGGCGGCGACATGAACCCGAAGACCAGCCGGGCGACGCGCGACTACCGCCGCCAGTTCGACAAGGAGATCGCCCCGCTCATCCAGGAAGGCGTCGTGCTGAAGCTCGGCCCGACCGACGACGTGCCGTCGGCGCTGACCGACATCGGTGTGATCCTCTCCTCGTCGGTGCGTGAGGGCTGCCACGTGGGCCTGATGGAGGGCGCGGCGAGCGCCGCCGTCCCCGTCTCCCGCGACTGGCCGTTCTACGCGGGCAAGCCCAACAGCGCCCGCACGCTGTACCCGGAGGGCTGGGTCGTCGGCTCCACGGAGGAGGCCGCCAAGCGGATCCTGGAGACCACGGCGAGCGAGGAGGCGTGGCAGAACGCCGGGAAGCTGGCGTCGGAGTACGCGCTGTCGACGTGGGACTGGCCGGTCGTGAGCAAGGCCTTCGACAAGCTGTTCCTCGGGGACCGCTAGGCAGTACGGCGAAGGGCCCCGGGAGCGTTCCCGGGGCCCTTCGCCGTGTCCGCTCGCTCACGGGTGGCGCAGCCGCCAGCCCGCCCAGGCGGACTCGACCATCTCGCGCACCCCGTACCGGGCGCTCCAGCCGAGTTCCTCGCGGATGCGGTCGGCGGAGGCCACCACCCGGGCCGGGTCGCCGGGGCGACGGTCGGTGACGAGCGGCTTGACGCTGGTGCGGCCGGTGACGTCCTGGATGATGCCGACCATCTCCGTGACGGAGACGCCCTCGCCGCGCCCGATGTTCAGGACCAGCGACGCCTCGGGATCGGCGGCCAGCCGGCGGGCGGCGGCGAGGTGCGCGGAGGCGATGTCCTCGACGTGGATGTAGTCACGGACGCAGGTGCCGTCGGGCGTCGGGTAGTCGTCGCCGAAGACCAGCGGCCGCTCGTCCGCCGTGAGGCGTTCGAAGACCATCGGTACGAGGTTGAAGACGCCGTCGTCGCCCAGTTCGGGCGTGGCGGCGCCCGCCACGTTGAAGTACCGCAGGGAGGCGGTCGCCATGCCGTGCGTCCGGCCGGCCGCGGTGACCAGCCACTCGCCGGCGAGCTTGGTCTCGCCGTACGGGTTGATGGGCGCGCACGGCGTGGCCTCGGTGACCAGGTCCACGTCCGGCATGCCGTACACGGCGGCGGAGGAGGAGAACAGGAACCGGGTCACACCGGCCCCGACGGCGCTCTCCAGGAGCGTACGGAGGCCCTCGACGTTCTCGCGGTAGTAGTGCAGCGGTCTGGCGACCGACTCGGCGACCTGCTTCTTGCCCGCGATGTGCACGATGCCGGTGACGGCGTGCTCACGCAGGACGCGGTCGACGACGTCACGGTCCAGGACGGTGCCGACCTCCAGGGGGACGCCGTCGGGGAGCCTCTCGCGGCGGCCGGTGCTCAGGTCGTCGAGGACGACGATCCGCTCGCCGCCTGCGGCCATCGCCTTCACCACGTGGGAGCCGATGAATCCGGCGCCGCCAGTAATCATCCAGGTCATGGGGAAACCTTCTGCGCGTCGGCCCCGCCCCGCGGGGTGTGCGGGGCAGGGCCAGGGTCGGGACGTGCGGTGTCGCGGGGGGTCAGCCGCCGATGACGACGCGGCGGACACCCTCCCAGCGGGCCGGGTCCGTGGTGCGGCGGCCGTCGACCAGGACGGTGACGTCCGGCAGGTCGGAGGCGGCCAGCTCCTTGTACTCGGCGTGGTCGGCCTGGAGGACCGCGGCGGTGACCTTCTCGCCCCGGTGCGGGGTGAGGCCGTGCGCGGCCAGCTCGTCGGCCGTGTACATCGGGTCGGAGACGTACGGGACGGCGCCGCGGGCCTTGAGGGCCTCGACGGTGCCGAAGACGCCGGAGAACGCGGTCTCCTTGACGCCACCCCGGTAGGCGGCGCCGAGCACGAGCACGTTCACGTCCTTCAGGTCGCCGTAGGCGGCGGCCAGCAGGTCGACGGCGTACTCGGGCATCGCGGCGTTGGCCTCGCGGGCCGAACGCACGACGGTGGCCTCCGGGTCGTTCCACAGGTACATCCGCGGGTAGATCGGGATGCAGTGGCCGCCGACGGCGATACCCGGCTGGTGGATGTGGCTGTAGGGCTGCGAGTTGCAGGCCTCGATGACCTTCAGGACGTCGATGTTCTGCTGGTCGGCGAACCGGGCGAACTGGTTGGCCAGACCGATGTTGACGTCGCGGTACGTGGTCTCGGCCAGCTTGGCGAGCTCGGACGCCTCGGCCGTGCCCAGGTCCCACACGCCGTTGGCGCGCGGCAGGTCGTCGCGCTCGTCGAAGTCGAGGACCTGCTCGTAGAACTCGACGCCGTGCTGGGCCGACGCCTCGTCGATGCCGCCGACGAGCTTGGGGTAGCGGCGCAGGTCGGCGAAGACCCGGCCGGTGAGGACGCGCTCCGGGGAGAACACCAGGTGGAAGTCCTCACCCGCGGTCAGGCCGGAGCCCTCCTCCAGCATCGGAGCCCAGCGGGTGCGGGTGGTGCCGACCGGCAGGGTGGTCTCGTAGGAGACGAGGGTGCCCGGCTTGAGGCCCTTGGCGATGGCCTTGGTGGCGGAGTCCATCCAGCCGAAGTCGGGGGTGCCCTCGGCGTCCACGAACAGCGGGACGACGACCACGACGGCCTCGGACTGGGCGACGGCGGCCGCGGTGTCGGTGGTCGCGGACAGCAGACCGGCGTCGACGGTCTGCTTCAGCAGCCGGTCGAGGTCGTGCTCGCCGGGGAAGGGCTCGGTGCCGGCGTTGACCAGCTCGACGACCTTCTCGTTGACGTCGGCGCCGATGACCTTGTGGCCCTTGGCGGCGAACTGCACGGCGAGCGGCAGGCCGATCTTGCCGAGCGCGACTACACAGATATTCATCGGGTCAGTTTCCTCTTCACACGGGACATCAGTTGACGCAGTCGCTTGCCCACGCCGGGCGAGGGCTCCCAGAGCGGAGCCGTGGTGATCACCAGCCGCCCCTTGGGGTTGGCGTTGGCGGAGATCCGGTACGGGATCCTCTCCCGCCAGCGCCGGGCCAGGGGCAGCGGCCGGCCCCGGACCGGCACGGGGATCTCGTACGTCGAGCCTGCCACGTCGGCGTACACGCGCACGCCGAGCTTGGCGCTCTTCGGTTGGACCGGGATACGGGCGGTCAGCAGGGTGCCCTCGCCGTCCTCGGTCGGTTCGCGGGTGCACTCCCCCACCGGGGCGGGCAGTTCGCGGCCCACGGGGAGCCTGCGGGCGCCGGGCTTGTCGGCGCTCTTGGGCATGGCCTTGGTGGCGAGCCTCACGACGGCGGAGCCGGTCTCGCCGGTCAGCCCGACCCGTACCGTCAGGTCGACGGCCATGTCGTCGCCGTTCTGGTCCCACTCGGCCGACACCAGCGACGCGCCCTCGGCCAGCCGGCCCGGAACGGACTCGCCGATCACCTCGTACACGCGGTCGGGCAGCCCCACCGCCGGGTCGCGGAAGCCGGGGTACCGGACGTACGCCCGGCCGTCCTCCAGCAGCAGCGGCGGTGAGCCGTGCGCGGCCTCGTCCTCGATGGCCCGTACGAGCTCCTCGACGGCGCCGCGCCGGGCCAGGCAGATGCGCACCCGCCGCTTGACGTCCATCGAGTCGCGCAGCTCGTCGGTGAAGTACTCGTCCGCCAGCTTGGCGATGCCCGCGCACACCTCCGTGCGGGTCACCGCGTCCAGCGCCGGGAAGTCGTCCTGGACGAGCTTGGCGAGCTCCCAGGTGAAGTGGCGCTTGAGGACCGCGTCACGCCGCGGGCCCGCCTCGATCAGCGAGGCCGCGAAGTGCATGATCCGCTCGGTGCAGCGCAGCCGGGACAGGTGGTTCGCCCGGTAGGTGATGTTGCTGGCGTCGCCGCGCTTGACCGCGTAGTAGTACGTGTAGTCCGCCAGGACCGAGATCCTCGCGGCCCGTACGCACGCCTCCAGGGTGAACGGCTGGTCGGAGCCGACCGGCAGGTCCTCGGGGAAGCGCAGGTCGTACTTCTCCACCAGCTCACGGCGGAAGAGCTTGGTGTTGGCCAGCGTGAACGGCAGGGCCGAGTCGTACAGCGAGATGTCCGGGTCGCTCTTCTTGAAGAGCGCCTGGTGGACGTAACGGCCGTTGGTGCCGACCATCTTGCCGACGACGACGTCGGAGCCGTGCTTGTCGGCGCAGGCGACCATGCGCCCCAGAGCCTCGCGGCCCAGGTAGTCGTCGGAGCCGATGAAGTACACATAACGACCGGTGGCCAGCTCCAGGGCCCGGTTGCTGGGAGCAGCCGGGCCACCGGAGTTGGCCTGATGGATCACCTTGACAGTGTCCGGGTACTTCTCCGCGAAGCGGTCCAGTTCCCGGCCACTGTCGTCGGTCGAGCCGTCGTCGACGGCCACGACCTCGAGCCGGTCCAGCCCGATGCTCTGCCCCACCAGCGAGTTCAGGCACTCGGTGAGGTACGGCATCGTGTTGTACACGGCTACCACGACGGTGACATCGGGTGTGGTCAACTGGCCACGTCCTCCGGGGTGAGCCGCACGGTGACACCGCGGTCGGCGGAGTCGATGACGGCCGCGGCCACCTCCACCGTACGCAGGCCCTGGCGCAGCGTGCAGATGTCGTTCGACTCGCCGAGGACGGCGTCCCGGAACAGCTCGTGCTCGACGAGGAGCGGCTCGCGCTTGGGGATGGCGTAGCGGATCATGTCGCCCTCGGACACGCCGCGGAACGCGCGCAGCGCCTCCCACTCGGTGGCGATGGCGGCGTTGGAGTAGAACGTGAGGTCGGCGGTGAGGGTGTCGGCGATGAAGCAGCCCTTCTCGCCGGTGACCGACGTGAAGCGTTCCTTCAGCGGGCTCAGCCAGTTGACGAGGTGGTTGACCATCGTGCCGTCGGAGAGCTGACCGACGGCGGAGACCATGTCCTCGTGCGGACGGCCCGACTTCGACACGGTGTGCGCGGCGATCGACGTGTACTGCTGGCCGGTGACCCAGCCCGTCAGGTCGATGTCGTGGGTCGCGAGGTCCTTGACCACGCCGACGTCCGCGATGCGGTGCGGGAACGGGCCCTGGCGGCGCGTGACGACCTGGTACACGTCGCCCAGTTCCCCGGCCTCCAGGCGCGAACGCAGGGACCGCAGCGCCGGGTTGCAGCGCTCGATGTGGCCGACGCCGGCCACCAGGCCGCGCGACTCGAACGCCTCGACGAGGCGGCGGGCGCCGTCGACGGTGTCGGCGACCGGCTTCTCGATGAGCGCGTGGACACCGGCGCCGGCGAGCTTCAGGCCGACTTCCTCGTGCAGCGCGGTCGGGCAGGCGACGACGGCGTAGTCGATGCCGAGCGAGATCAGTTCCTCGACGGTGGACAGGACGGGTGCGCCCTGGGCCCAGCCGTTCTTGTCGCCCATCGGGTCGACGACGCCGACGAGGGACACACCGTCCAGTCCGGCCAGTACCCGGGCGTGGTGGCGGCCCATCGAGCCGAGGCCGATCAGACCGGCCCGCAGTCCAGCAGCAGTCACAGGTTCTCTCCCAGCGCGTTCACGGCGGCGACGATGCGCTCAAGGTCGTTCTGGGTCAGCGAGGGGTGCACGGGCAGCGAGACGACCTCGGCGGCCGCCTTCTCCGTCTCGGGCAGGTCCCAGTTCCGGCCGGCCTTCTGGTCCGGCTCCCAGTACGGCTTCAGGCGGTGGATCGGGGTCGGGTAGTAGACGGCGTTGCCGACGCCCGCCTCGGTGAGCTTCGCCATCGCGGCGTCACGCGCGCCCTCGCCACCCTTCACACGGATCGTGTACTGGTGGTAGATGTGCCGCGCGCCCTCGGCGACCACGGGGGTGACGATGCCCGGCGCGGTGATGTTCTCGGTGAGGTACGCGGCGTTGGCGATGCGCGTCTCGGTCCAGCCGTGCAGCTTGGACAGCTGGACGCGGCCGACGGCGGCGGCGACGTCGGTCATGCGCATGTTGGCGCCGACGATCTCGTTGGCGTACCGCTGCTCCATGCCCTGGTTGCGCAGCAGGCGCAGGGTGCGGGCGGTCTCGGCGTCGGCGGTGGAGATCATGCCGCCCTCGAGGGAGTGCATGTTCTTCGTCGGGTAGAAGCTGAACGTGCCGCCGGATCCGAACGCGCCGACCGGCGTGCCGTTCAGGGCCGCCGCGTGTGCCTGGCAGGCGTCCTCGACGACCGCGAGCTTGTGCTTCTCCGCGATGGCCATGATCTTGTCCATGGCGGCCGGGTTGCCGTAGATGTGGACCGGCATGATCGCGGCGGTGCGCGGGGTGATGGCGGCCTCGACGGCGGCCGGGTCGATGTTGAAGCTGTCGGCCTCGATGTCGACGAAGACGACGTCGGCGCCCACGAGGCGGACCGCGTTCGCCGAGGCGGCGAACGAGAAGGACGGGACGATCACCTCGTCGCCCGGGCCGATGTTCAGCGCCATCAGAAGGAGGTGCAGCGCCGACGTACCGGAGTTGACGGCGACACAGTGGCGCCCGTCCACCAGCTCGGAGAATCCCTCCTCGAAGGCGGCGACTTCCGGACCCTGTACGACGCGGCCGGTGCGCAGCACGCGCACGGCGGCCTCGATCTCTTCTTCACCGATGACCGGGCGGGCAGCGGGGATGGGCTGCTCGTTGATGCTCGGCATGGACGTCCTCCTTGAACACCGCAAGAGCTCTTTGTGGCAGAGGTCTGAAGGGTGTTGCGGAGGCTAACAAGGCCGCGCTTACCCCTCCGGCGCGATGCCGACGCCCTACCGAGGAATGCTGGGACCGGTCTGTCCCTCAACCGGGTCGGTCACCGACCGTAGTCTTCGGGCGGGGCCCGCCGACGGCAGCGACCGGCGTCACATTATCAGGAATTTCCTGGTCAATTTCGGGGCCGTTAACCGTTGGAGGCATCGATTCCGAAACAAAATCCCCGGTTCCGCCCCGGTTAATCCGGGGCGGAACGTGGAACGTTCGGTCCGTGCTCACCAACTGTTCGGCAGTCAGGTGGCCCCGGTTCGCCGTGACCGCTGTCACGGCGAACCGGGGCCGTCCTGCCTACTGCTCGGCCTGGACGGTCTCCTTCGACGCCGACTTGGTGGCCTTCGCCGTCTTCGTCGTCTTCGCCGTCTTCGTCGCCGACTTGGTGGCCGTCTTCTTGGCCGTCGTCTTCTTCGCCGCGGTCGTCTTCTTGGCAGCCGTCTTCTTGGCGGCGGCCTTCTTCGCCGGGGCCTTCTTGGCGGTCTTGCGCGCCGTGGCCTTCTTCACCGGAGCCTCGGACTCGGCGGCCTCCGCCTCCGGTGCCTGGGCCTCCGGTGCCTGGGCCTCCGGTGCCTGGGCCTCCGGTGCCTGGGCCTCCGGTGCCTCCGACGGCTCGGCCGCCGGGGCCTCGTCGGTCTTGGGCTCCGCCGTGGAGCCACTGCTCACGACGATGACCGCGGCTTCCGCGGCACCCGCCGGTGAAGCGGCCGGAGCGGTGACCTTACGGACCACCCTGCGGCGCGCACGCGGCGGGGCGGCCACGGGGGCCTCCTCCGCGACCGGCTGCCCGGCCTGGACCGGCTCGGACCGCGGCTCCCGCACCTGCTCGGCCTGGGCCGGCTCCGGCTGGGCCGGGGCGGGCGCGGGCTGGGCCGGGGCGGGCGCGGGCTCCTCATCGGCCACCACCGGCTTCGGCGGGCCCGCCGGGGCGGTCGCCTTCCGGGTGGCACGACGACGGGTACGGCCCTGCGGAGCCTCGGCGACCGGGGCCGCCTCCTCGGCGGCCGTCTCCGCGGCCGCGGTGGCGAGCGCCGGAAGCGCCTGCACCTCGATGGCCTCCGGGGCCACCTCGGCGACGCCCGGCCGCGGCTCCGGCTCCTCGGCGGCCTTCGGCGCACCGGCCGGAGCGGTCGCCTTGCGGGACGCCCGGCGGCGCGAACGGCCACGGCCCGCGGCCGCCTCGGCCTCCGCGACGCTGGAGTACAGCTCCTCGTCCGGACGGAACGGCTCCTCGACCGCCACCGGGGCGGCGACCTCCGCCGCGACCTCGGCCTCGGTCTCCGTCTCGGTCTCCGCCTCGGCGCCGGTCGTCTCCGGCTCCGCCTCGGCGGCACGGCCCCGCTTCTTGGACCGCTTGCCGCCGTTGCCGCCGCCACCGGCGGTGGCCGGCTGCTCCATGTGCACGATGACGCCACGGCCGTTGCAGTGGACGCAGGTCTCGGAGAAGGACTCCAGCAGCCCCTGCCCCACCCGCTTGCGGGTCATCTGCACCAGGCCCAGCGAGGTGACCTCGGCGACCTGGTGCTTCGTACGGTCCCGGCCCAGGCACTCCAGCAGACGCCGCAGCACCAGGTCCCGGTTCGACTCCAGCACCATGTCGATGAAGTCGATGACGACGATGCCGCCCAGGTCGCGCAGCCGCAGCTGGCGCACGATCTCCTCGGCCGCCTCCAGGTTGTTCCTGGTGACGGTCTCCTCCAGGTTGCCGCCCTGGCCGGTGAACTTGCCGGTGTTGACGTCGACGACGATCATCGCCTCGGTCTTGTCGATCACCAGCGAACCACCGGACGGCAGCCAGACCTTCCGGTCCAGCGCCTTCATCAGCTGCTCGTCGATCCGGTAGGTCGCGAAGACGTCGGTCTCCGACGTCCAGCGCTGGAGCCTGTCCGTCAGGTCGGGAGCGACGTGCGACACGTACCCGTGGATGGTCTTCCACGCCTCGTCGCCGCTGACGATCACCTTCGAGAAGTCCTCGTTGAAGATGTCGCGGACGACCCGGACGGTCATGTCGGGCTCACCGTAGAGAAGGGTCGGGGCGTTGCCGCTCTTCGCCTTCTTCTGGATGTCCTCCCACTGCTCCTGCAGACGCTCCACGTCACGGCGGAGCTCGTCCTCGCTCGCCCCCTCGGCGGCGGTGCGCACGATGACGCCCGCGTCCTCGGGAACGATCTTCTTGAGGATGGTCTTCAGCCGGGCCCGCTCGGTGTCGGGCAGCTTGCGGCTGATACCGGTCATGGAGCCCTCGGGCACATACACCAGGTACCGGCCGGGCAGCGAGACCTGGCTGGTGAGACGGGCGCCCTTGTGGCCGATCGGGTCCTTCGTCACCTGGACCAGGACGGACTGGCCCGACTTGAGCGCGGTCTCGATACGGCGCGGCCCGTTGGCCATGCCGAGGGCCTCGAAGTTGACCTCACCGGCGTACAGGACGGCGTTGCGGCCCTTGCCGATGTCGACGAACGCGGCCTCCATGGACGGCAGGACGTTCTGGACCTTGCCCAGGTAGACGTTGCCGACGTAGCTGGTCGCCTGCTCCTTGTTGACGTAGTGCTCGACGAGCACGTTGTCCTCGAGGACGCCGATCTGGGTGCGCTCGCCGCTCTGGCGGACGACCATCACGCGCTCGACGGCCTCGCGCCGCGCCAGGAACTCCGCCTCGGTGATGATCGGCACCCGGCGGCGGCCCTGCTCGCGGCCCTCGCGGCGGCGCTGCTTCTTCGCCTCCAGACGGGTCGAGCCCTTGATGGACTGCACCTCGTCGGACGGCTCCGCCTTCTCCCGGGCGGGACGCGGCTCGCGGACCTTGACGACCGTACGGACGCCGTCCTCCTCGCCGGGCGTCTCCGCCTCGGCACCCGCGTCACCGCTGCGACGGCGACGGCGACGGCGGCGGCGCGAGCTGCTGGTACCGGCGGCGGACGGGGTGCCGGCCTCGTGCTCCTCGGCCTCCTCGTCCTGCTCCTCGTCCTCCGGCTCCTCGGCGCCCTCGGCATCGGCGTGGTCGGCCTCCTCGGCCTCCTCCGCCTCGGTGGCCTCGCCCCGGCGGCGACGGCGGCCGCCACGGCGGCGGCGGCGCGACGGGCGGTCCCCGTACTCGTCGGTCTCCTCGCCCTCGGCGGCCTCCGGCTCCGCCTCGGCCTCCACATCGTTCTCGGCCTCGGCGTCGGTTCCGGCGCCGGTTACGGCCTCCGGGGCCGTACGGGCCGGCGCGGCCTCGGTGGCCGGCCCGGCGGGCTCGCCACGGCGACGGCGACGGCGACGGCCGCCGGTCTCGGGCTGCTCGGCGGCGACCTCGGCCACGGGCGCTTCGACGGCCTCCTCGGGCTCCTCCTGCCCGGCGGCCTCGGCGGCGGCCGCGGCAGCTGCGGTCTCCGGCGTCTGGAACATCGGCTCGGCGAAGACCGGGGCCTGGAAGACCGGCACGGCGGGCCGCGTGGCGCGGCGGCCACGGGACTCCGCCTTCTTGACCGGCTCGGCCGTGAACTGCGGGGCGCCGGCGCGGCGGCGGGTACGGCCTCGGGAGGCGGCCTCCTCGGCGGCGGCGACCTCGGGTCCGGCCTCGTCGGAGGAGATCTGCGCGACGGTGGCGGCCGGCAGGCCCTCACCCGCCTCGGCGGCCTCCTCGTCCTCGGCCGTCTCGGCCCGCGCGGGCGACCCGGCGGGCGCGGTGGCCTTACGGGTGGCCCGGCGACGGGTACGGCGCGGTGCGGCCTCGGGCTCCGGCTCCTCGGCGACCGGGGCCTCCGAGACCGGGGTCTCCGTGGCCGGGGCCTCCGTGGCCGGGGCCTCGGAGGAGGACGCGGCGGCCTGGGGCTCCTCGAGGGGCGCCTCCGTCACCTGCGGGGCACCGGCCGGAGCGGTCGCCTTACGCGTCGCACGGCGGCGCGGACGCGCCGGAGCGGCCTCGGGCTCCTCGACAGCGGCCTCCGCGGCCGGGGCCTGCGGCGCGGCGGCCTGCGGCTCCTCGACGGGCGCCTCCGCCACCTGCGGGGCACCCGCCGGAGCGGTCGCCTTACGCGTCGCACGGCGGCGCGAACGCGCCGGAGTCGCCTCGGGCTCCTCAGCGGCCGGCGCCTGGGGCTCCTCGACGGGCGCCTCCGTCACCTGCGGGGCACCGGCCGGAGCGGTCGCCTTACGCGTCGCACGGCGGCGCGGACGCGCCGGAGCGGCCTCGGGCTCCTCGACAGCGGCCTCCGCGGCCGGGGCCTGCGGCGCGGCGGCCTGCGGCTCCTCCACGAGCGCCTCCGCCACCTGCGGGGCACCCGCCGGAGCGGTCGCCTTACGCGTCGCACGGCGGCGCGAACGCGCCGGAGCGGGCTCGGCGGCGTCGTTGGGGGCCTCGGCGAGGGCGGCCACATCGGCCACCTCGGCCGCGGGCGCCTCGACGACGACCTCACCGGCCGGGGAGTCCCCGGCGCTCGCCGTCACCGGCGGGCCCGCGGGGCGCGACGCGGCGCGGCGACGGCGGCGCGGCGGCAGCGTGTCGCTGGGAGAGGTGTTCTCCTCGTTGTGGTTACCGGCGGTGGCGCCGGTTTCGTTCGGCTCGAGCATGCGGGCGGTTCTCCCGTCACGCTCCCGGGCGCCGCGTCTGGCGCGGCGCCGCACGGGAGCTGTTATGTCTGGCTCGCCGGTTCCGTACGCGTTGTACGCACGGCCTGGCGAAAGTCTCTTGTGGGTGTACGCGGCCCGACCCAGGTGGCTCCCGAGTACCAGGGCCGCGGTGCGACGACCGCCCTACGCGGAACCTGCACCTGTCGGCTCCGGGGCGGCGGCGGGTCCGGCGGCCTTTTGTGGGGCGGCCGTGACTGCCTCGCGGTCGGGCGCGAGCGGGTCGGTCACCGTGCCGGACTCCTCGTCGAAGAGCCCCTGCGCCAGCCTGGTCACCGCTGCGGGGACCGGCGGCGCCAGGTCGGCCACAGCTCGGAGACCGGACAGGACGTCGTCGGGTCGCACGGCAGGTGTCACGTGCCGAACAACCAGCCGCAGTATCGCACAGGGGCCCTGCCCGGGCCTATCAGACGGCGCGGGAGTGGCTTCCAGTCCTGCCACGGCGGCCCGCGCGTCGAAGGTGCGCATCCCGTTCTTCGTCCTGCGCTGCACCTCGACGGTGTCGGCGGCGAGGAAGGCGGCGACGGCGCGCTCGGCGTCCTCGGCCGCCACCCCCTCCAGGCGCAGTTCCCAGACGGAGGCGGTCAGCCGGTCGGCGAGACCCGACGTACGGGCCTCGACGGCGTCGGTGATGTCGAGTCCGTCCGGCAGTGACTCGTCGAGCAGCTCGCGCAGCTTCCCCGGGTCCCGCTGCTCGGTGAGCGCGATCTCCAGGTACTCGGCCTCGGAGCCCGTGCCGGTGGGGGCGGCATTGGCATACGAGACCTTGGGGTGCGGAGTAAAGCCGGCCGAGTACGCCATGGGCACCTCGGCGCGGCGCAGCGCGCGCTCGAAGGCGCGCTGGAAGTCGCGGTGGCTGGTGAACCGGAGGCGGCCGCGCTTGGTGTAGCGCAGACGAACGCGCTGCACTGCCGGTGCGGGCGGCGGGCCTTCGGGCTGTCGCTTGCCCAGTGGTTCTTCTCCTCGGTGCGGGGCGGGCGCGGTGGCGCTCCGCCCACGAAATTCGGGCGGCTCCCGGGGGTCCCGCCCGGCTCACCCCCGCTTTCGCAGGGAGATCTCGGATGCGGGCGCCACGCCAGGTGCGGTCGTTGTACTACCCAGACTACGCGCCGGGACTCCGGCCGGTTCCCCAGCCCGCCCGGCGGCCGGTCCGCCGGCCGGCGCCCGCCACGCGTTCCGCCGGGCGCGACGCACCGTTCCGGCGGCCGAGGCGAGCGCCGTCCGGGCGGCGTGGCCCGCCCCGGCGGCGGCGGCGCGCACCGGCCGCCACAGGTGGTCACGCAGCGCGTGCCCGACCGGTGTGCACACGCTCCGGTAGCACCACGCGACCGGCCGGCCCACCAGGTTCCACCCCAGCCACTTCAGCGCGCGTCCCAGGGCCCGGGAGATGTACCCGGCGACGCGCCACGCCACCACGACCGCGTCCCGGACCTCCCGCCCGGCGGCCACGAGCACCCGCCCGAGCGGCCCGAGCACCCACCGGTGGAACCACACGACCGGCGGGAGGAGCACCCGGCGGCACAGCCACACCAGCGGGACGACGATTCCGTACCGTACGACGGGCACGACGACGTACCGCCACAGCGCCACCCACGGCCACACGAACAGCGACTTCGCCAGCCAGGCGGCACCGCGCCCGAGCGGTGTCAGCAGGTAGCGGTACAGCCACCGCGCCGGTGCCACGACCAAGGTCTCCATCAGCCACACGAGCGCGTTCCCGAGCGGCCCGAGAACCCACCGGTACAGCCATCCGGCCGGCGTCACGAGCGCGTAGGTCACCAGCGCCCGGGCCAGCCACGCCAGCGCGCGGCCGACGGGCACGAGGACGTACGCGTACAGCCACACCGGCGGGGTGACGAACAGCACGTACAGCACCCGCCCGAGCGGCCGCAGCACGACCCGGTCCAGTCCCCGGCCGCACAGGGTCAGGGCGTCCCACACCACGCGTACGGGCAGGACGACGAGCAGCACCACGATCCGTACCGGGATCCTGACGGCCGCCGCCAGGCATCCCCCGGGCTCACTCTTCTCCACGTCCATGCCGCGAAGGACGCAACGGCCCGGCCCGGGGTTTCTCCCCCGGCCGGGCCGTTGCGCGGACGTTACGCGGCTACTTGACGACGGTCAGCGGCAGCAGCTTCTTGCCGGTGGGACCGATCTGGATGTGCGTGTCCATCTGAGGACACACCCCGCAGTCGAAGCACGGCGTCCAGCGGCAGTCCTCGACCTCCGTCTCGTCGAGGGCGTCCTGCCAGTCCTCCCAGAGCCAGTCCTTGTCGAGACCGGAGTCCAGGTGGTCCCAGGGCAGGACCTCCTCGTAGGTGCGTTCCCGGGTGGTGTACCAGTCGACGTCCACGCCGAATCCGGGCAGCGTCTTCTCCGCGCAGGCCATCCAGCGGTCGTAGGAGAAGTGCTCGCGCCAGCCGTCGAAGCGGCCGCCGTCCTCGTAGACGGCGCGGATGACGGCGCCCACACGGCGGTCGCCGCGCGACAGGAGGCCCTCGACGATGCCGGGCTTGCCGTCGTGGTAGCGGAAGCCGATGGAGCGGCCGTACTTCTTGTCGCCGCGGATCTTGTCGCGGAGCTTCTCCAGGCGGGCGTCGGTCTCCTCGGCGGAGAGCTGCGGGGCCCACTGGAACGGGGTGTGCGGCTTGGGCACGAAGCCACCGATGGAGACCGTGCAGCGGATGTCGTTCTGGCCGGAGACCTCGCGGCCCTTCTGGATGACGTTCATCGCCATGTCGGCGATCTGCAGGACGTCGTCGTCGGTCTCGGTGGGCAGACCGCACATGAAGTACAGCTTCACCTGGCGCCAGCCGTTGCCGTACGCGGTGGCGACGGTCCGGATCAGGTCCTCCTCCGAGACCATCTTGTTGATGACCTTGCGCATCCGCTCGGAGCCGCCCTCGGGGGCGAAGGTCAGACCGGAGCGACGGCCGTTCCTGGTCAGCTCGTTGGCGAGGTCGACGTTGAACGCGTCCACGCGGGTGGACGGCAGCGACAGGCCGATCTTGTCGTCCTCGTACCGGTCGGCGAGGCCCTTGGCGATGTCGCCGATCTCGGAGTGGTCGGCGGAGGACAGCGACAGCAGGCCGACCTCTTCGAAGCCGGTCGCCTTGAGGCCCTTCTCGACCATGTCGCCGATGCCGGTGATGCTTCGCTCCCGCACGGGGCGCGTGATCATGCCGGCCTGGCAGAAACGGCAGCCGCGGGTGCAGCCGCGGAAGATCTCCACGCTCATCCGCTCGTGGACGGTCTCGGCGAGCGGGACGAGCGGCTGCTTGGGGTAGGGCCACTCGTCGAGGTCCATGACGGTGTGCTTGGACACGCGCCACGGGACACCCGACTTGTTCGGTACGACGCGGCCGATGCGGCCGTCGGGGAGGTACTCGACGTCGTAGAACGCGGGGATGTAGACGGAGCCGGTCTTCGCGAGGCGGAAGAGGACCTCCTCGCGGCCCCCGGGCCGGCCCTCCGCCTTCCAGGCGCGGATGATCGCGGTCATGTCGAGCACGGCCTGCTCGCCGTCACCGATGATCGCGGCGTCGATGAAGTCGGCGATCGGCTCGGGGTTGAAGGCCGCGTGGCCGCCCGCGAGCACGATCGGGTCGTCGAGCGTGCGGTCCTTGGACTCCAGCGGGATGCCCGCCAGGTCGAGGGCCGTGAGCATGTTGGTGTAGCCCAGTTCGGTGGAGAAGCTCAGCCCGAAGACGTCGAACGCCTTGACCGGCCGGTGGCTGTCCACGGTGAACTGCGGCACCTGGTGCTCGCGCATCAGCGCTTCGAGGTCGGGCCACACGCTGTACGTACGCTCGGCGAGCACGCCCTCGCGCTCGTTCAGCACCTCGTAGAGGATCATGACGCCCTGGTTGGGCAGCCCGACTTCGTAGGCGTCCGGGTACATGAGCGCCCAGCGCACGTCGCACTCGTCCCAGGGCTTGACGGTGGAGTTCAGCTCACCGCCGACGTACTGAATGGGCTTCTGCACGTGCGGGAGCAGAGCTTCGAGCTGTGGGAAGACCGACTCGGACATCAGAGACCTTCATGAGCTGGCAGGGGGCGACTCTCAAGCGTACCCCGGCGCGTCGAAGGTCAGATCCGCCGTAGTTTTCCCGGTACCGCCCTCGCCCACACCTCGGGAAGCTCCCTTTCGCGCTCCGCCGCCCGCGCCTCCTCCCGGCCGTACAACAGGCCCCAGGTGAAGGCGGTCTCCCCCGACAGGTGGGCCTGGACGGCGAGGTCGCGGAGGGTGTCACGGGCCACGACGCTGTCCTGGTGGTCACCGAGGACCTTCTGTACGGCCTTCACCCGCTTGGCGAACCGCCGCGCGGGCCCGCCGAGCACGGGGGCGGCGGTCTCGGCGGCGTACCGGGCGCGCTTGGCGGCCTTGCGGGCCTCGTGCAGGGCGACGTCCCGGCCGGGGCCGGCGGGGAGGGCGAGCGCGCGGTCGATGCGGGCGGCCAGCCGCTCGTGGTCCTTGAGGATGGCGCGGGCCAGCACCGCGTCGGCGTCCTTCCGGGCGGCGCGGCGCAGCGGCGGGTCGGCGAGCAGCGCGTCGAGGGAGTTCAGGAGGGCGGTGTAGCGGTCGCTGTCGAGGACGGCGAGGGTGCGGTCGCGCGATCCGGCCCGGCCGGCGCCGCCCCAGGCGCGCAGGCGTCCCTTGACCGGCCCGAGGAGCAGTGTGACGGGCACCGCGTCGACGGCGGCGGTGAGCCGTTCGGCGAGGACCTCCTGGTCGCGGTCGACGCCGAGTTCGCGGGCCAGCCATTTCAGCTCGTCGGCCACGGGGCCGGTGACGGCCGGGTCGAGGATCTTCCGGTACGTGCGGAAGGCGCTGCGCAGGCGGCGGGTGGCGACGCGCATCCGGTGGACGGAGTCGGGCAGGTCGCGGCGTACGGCGGCGTCGTAGGTGGCGAGCTTGTCGGCCTGGTCGCGCAGGTGGGCGAGGACGCGGCCGCCGGCGGTGCCGTCCTCCTGGGGCGGCGTGGGCCGCCATCCGGTGTCGTGGAGCGCCTTGGCGAGCTTGGACGCCGCACCGGAGGGCTTGATGCCCTTCTTGCGCAGTCGTTTGTCGACCGCGTCGAGGAAGGCGGGGTCGCCGTCGTCGGCGAGTTCCACCTCGATCTCGGTCCACTCGACGGTGCCGCCGTCCCCGCCGGCGAGGCGCTCGGCGCGGACCGTGTCGGTGCCCGCCTCGGCGAGCAGGGCGCCGTCGCCGTCGACGAGGTGGCGCAGGTCGCGACGGGACCGGAGGCGTACCACGGGGACGAGCGGGGCGCCGCGGGTGCGGGCGTGGACCAGCCCGGCCAGGGAGCCGGGTACGTCGTCACCGAGCGGGGCGTGCAGTTCGTCGCGCACTCCGGGGGAGACCGGCAGCTTGAGGTGCCAGCCCGCGTCCTTGCCGCCGGTGCGGCGGCGCAGGGTGATGGACGCCGCGGCGAGGCGGAGGTCGTCGGTGTCGTAGTAGACGGCGTCCAGCTCGGCGACGCCCTGGTCGAGGACCGCCGATACACCGCGTACGCCGGTGAGGTCCGGGAGCCGGGTGCCGGGGCAGGCTTCGTACTTCCGCTCGATCTCGCGCTTCGTGTCCGCCATCATTCGAATCTAAGTGCCCCGGGCGGGCGGGTTCATGCGGTCTAGGCCGCAAGTGGTCGTTGCACCCTGATCGACTGGAGCAGTCCGATCGCCACCCATACCGCGAACATCGACGACCCGCCGTACGACACGAACGGCAGGGGCAGTCCGGCGACCGGCATGATGCCGAGCGTCATGCCGATGTTCTCGAAGGACTGGAAGGCGAACCAGGCGATGATCCCGGCGGCGACGATCGTGCCGTACAGCTCGGTCGTCTCGCGGGCGATCCGGCAGGCCCGCCACAGCACCACGCCGAGGAGCGCGATGATCGTGGCCCCGCCGATGAAGCCGAGTTCCTCGCCGGCGACGGTGAAGATGAAGTCGGTCTGCTGCTCGGGGACGAACTGGCCGGTGGTCTGGTGGCCGTTGAAGAGTCCCGCCCCGTACAGGCCGCCGGATCCGATGGCGATGCGTGCCTGGTTGGTGTTGTAGCCGGCGCCGGCGGGGTCGAGTTCGGGGTTGGCGAAGGCGGCGAACCGGTTGATCTGGTACTGGTCGAGGACGCCGAGCGCGGCGACGAGCGCCGCGCCGACGAGGCCCGCGCCGATGAG
Organism: Streptomyces gobitricini; assembly: GCF_039532985.1. Lineage (NCBI taxonomy): Bacteria > Bacillati > Actinomycetota > Actinomycetes > Kitasatosporales > Streptomycetaceae > Streptomyces > Streptomyces gobitricini. The sequence continues at coordinate 341,102 of NZ_BAAASR010000002.1, forward strand.
GCCGAAGATCCACCGGTTGGAGGCGCCGGAGGCGAGCAGCACGCCCAGCACGATGACGACCATGACCATGACGGAGCCGAGGTCGGGCATCAGCATGACGATGGCCATCGGCAGGACGGCGAGGCCGAGGGACTTGGCGACCGTGCGGTGGTCGGGGTGGAGCTGGTCGCCCGCGTCGACCTTGGCGGCCAGCAGCATCGCCATGCCCAGGATGATCGTGACTTTCACGAACTCGGAGGGCTGGAGGGAGAACCCGCCGCCGATCACGATCCAGGCGTGCGCGCCGTTGATGGTGGCGCCGAGCGGGGTGAGGACGAGCAGGACGAGCACCACGGACAGTCCGTACAGCACCGGCACCGCCCCGCGCAGGGTGCGGTGGCCGAGCCAGATGGTGCCGATCATCAGGGCGATCCCGATGCCGGTGTTGAGGACGTGGCGGATGAGGAAGGCGTACGGGTCGCCCTGGGTGAGTTCGGTGCGGTTGCGGGTCGCGGACCACACCAGGAGCGAGCCGATGACGGACAGGGCGACCGACGAGAAGAGCAGCGGCCAGTCGAGCCTGCGCACCATCGAGTCGCGGGCGGTGAGTCTGCCCCAGGCGCCGCGGTCGGGCGCGTAGCGCGAGACGGAGAAGTTGTTGGTTCCGGCCATCGTGGGTCAGTCCCTCCAGACCGGGGGCGGGCCCGCGAGCTGCTGTTCCCCTTCGCCCTGCTGGGCCGGGTCGACCTTCTGGGCCTCGGGGTCGTACGGCTTGACGACCGGGGCGTCGATGGAGCCGTCCGGCTGGATCCTGGGCAGTTCGGCCTGCGGCTTGGGCAGCAGGGCGCGCTTGAGGTCCTGGTTGCCTGCGTCGTCGAGGCCGTAGAGGGCGTCGTAGATGTTCCGTACCGCGGGGCCGGAGGCGCCGGAGCCCGTACCGCCCTGGGAGATCGTCATGACGATGGTGAAGTCGTCGGTGTACGTCGCGAACCACGAGGTGGTCTGCTTGCCGTAGACCTGGGCGGTGCCGGTCTTGGCCCGCATGGGGATCTTGTCCTGTGGCCAGCCGCCGAACCGCCACGCGGCGGTGCCGCCGGGTTCGACGACGGACTTCAGGCCCTTGTCGAGGTCGCTGATGGTCTCGGCGTCGACCGGCAGCCGGCCGCCGGCCCGGGGCTTGATCTCCTCGACCTTCTTGCCGTCGGGGCTGATCACGGCCTTGCCGATGGTGGGCTTGAACAGGGTGCCGCCGTTGCTGATGGCGGCGTAGGCGGTGGCCATCTGGACGGGGGTGACGAGGACGTCTCCCTGCCCGATGGCGTAGTTGATGCTGTCGAAGGCCTTCAGCTGGTTCCCTTCGAGGCAGCTCTCGTAGGCGATCTGCTCGACGTAGCTGCCGCCCTTCTTGCCCTGCTTGCACCACGAGTCCTTGTTGGCCTGCCAGAACGACTGCTTCCACTGGCGGTCCGGGATGCGGCCCTTGACCTCGTTCGGCAGGTCGATGCCGGTCTCGGAGCCCAGGCCGAACTCACGGGCGGTCCGGTAGAACCAGTCGTGGGCGTCCTTCTTCGGCTTGAGGCCGCCGTCCTTCTGCCACTCCTTGTGGCCGAGGGCGTAGAAGACGGTGTTGCAGGAGAACTTGAGGGCTTCGCCGAGGGAGATGGGGCCGTGGCCCTTGGACTCGAAGTTGGCGAAGCTGCGGCCGCCGAGGCTGTAGGAGCTGCTGCAGTTGTAGCTGCCGTCGAAGGGGTAGCCGGCCCGCACGGCGGCGCTCGCCGAGATCACCTTGAAGATGGAGCCGGCCGGTGCCTGGCCCTGGATCGCCCGGTTGAGCAGCGGGTAGTTGGAGTTCTTGCCGGTGAGCTTCGCGTACTCCTTGCCGGAGATGCCGCCGACCCAGGCGTTGGGGTCGTAGTCGGGCTGCGAGGCCATGGCGACGACCCGGCCGGTCTTGGACTCCATGACGACGACGGCGCCCGCGTCGGCCTTGTACGGGCGGCCGGTGATCTTGTCGGTCTCCTTCCGGACGGTCTTCATCGCCTGGTGGAGCTCGTACTCGGTGACGGCCTGGACCCGGGCGTCGATGCTGGTGACGACCGTGGAGCCGGGCCGGCCCGGGTCGCTCTCCGCCTCGCCGAGGACCCGGCCCAGGTTGTCGACCTCGTACCGGGTGACCCCGGCCTTGCCGCGCAGCGCCTTGTCGTAGGTGCGTTCGAGGCCGGAGCGGCCGACCATGTCGGAGCGGAGGAACGGCGAGTCGGAGTCCTTGGCCTTCTCGATCTCCTCGTCGGTGACGGGTGAGAGGTAGCCGAGGACCTGCGCGGTGCGGGCGCCGCCGGGCGCGGTGTAGCGGCGTACGGCGGTGGGTTCGGCGGTGATGCCGGGGAAGTCCTCGGCGCGTTCGCGGATCTGGAGGGCCTGCTGGGTGGTGGCCTCGGCGGTGACCGGGATCGGCTGGAAGGGTGAGCCGTTCCAGCAGGGCTGGGGCGTCTCGGAGTCGCAGAGGCGGATCTTGTCCATGACCTCCTTGGGCTTCATGCCCAGGACGCCGGCCAGCCGGGTGAGGACGCCCTTGCCGTCGTCCTTCATCTTCAGAAGGTCGGTACGGGACGCGGAGACCACGAGGCGGGTCTCGTTGTCGGCGAGGGGGACGCCGCGGGCGTCGAGGATGGCGCCGCGCACGGCGGGCTGGACGACCTGCTGGACGTGGTTGTTCTTCGCCTCGTCGGTGTACTCCTTGCCCTGCCGGATCTGGAGGTACCAGAGGCGGCCGCCGAGGGTGAGGAGCAGGGAGAGGACCAGGACCTGGATCACGATGAGCCGGATCTGGACCCGGGGGGTCCGCCCGGTCTCGGGGATGTTGCTCATGACGCGGTTGCCCCCTGGGTCACAGTCGCTTGACGCCCTTGATGCGTCCGGCCCGTGCCGCCCGGTTGCGGGCGGCCCTCATGCGCAGTACGCCGCGCTGTTCGCCGATCCTCAGGCCGGTTCCGTTCGCCAGGAAGCCGGAGGCGACGTCGGTGCCGGTGCCGGTGGACTCGGCGAGGGGATCGTTCTCGGCGCGTCTGGCGAGCGCCATGATCAGGGGGACGGTGAAGGGCGCGAGCAGCAGGTCGTAGATCACGGCGGTGATCAGCAGGGAGACCAGGCCGACGTGGCGGGCCGCGTTGTCACCGACGAGGGCGCCGACGCCCGCGTACAACAGGGTCGAGCCGACGGCCGCGGCGACCACGATGGCCATCGGGCCGGTGGCGGAGCGCAGCTGGCCGTTCTCCGGCTTGGCGAGGCCGACGAGGTAGCCGATGACGCACAGCACCAGGGCGTACCGTCCGACGGCGTGGTCGGCGGGCGGGGCGAGGTCGACGAGGAGCCCGGCGCCGAAGCCGATGAGGGCGCCGCTGACGTGTCCGTAGACCAGGGCGAGGGCGACGACGACGAGCAGGAGGAGGTCGGGGACGGCGCCGGGGAGCTGGAGGCGGGCCAGGATCGACACCTGGACGACGAGGGCGACGACGACCAGCGTCGTCGAGAGCAGGATCCGGTTGAAAAGCATCATGGTCACTCCCCCTCCGGCTGCCCGCTCGGGGCACCGCTGGGCGCCCCGGACGGGGTCGGGGTCGCCGTGACCGTGACGGTCGGCTCGGGTGTGGGCTTGGGCGGCAGGACGGCGTCGCGGGGGTCGGTGCGCGGGGCCTGGACGACGACGCCGACGACGTCGAGCTTGCTGAAGCCGACGTACGGACGCACCAGGATGGTGCGGGTCAGGTTGCCGGTGGAGGGGTCGACGCGGACGACCTCGCCGACCGGGACGCCGGGCACGAAGGGCTTGTCGGCCCGCGAGCCGAAGGTGACGAGCCGGTCGCCCGGCTTGACCTTGGCCTTGCCGTTGAGGAGCTGCACGGACAGCGGGCGGTCGCCCTGGCCGGTGGCGAAGCCCAGCTCGTCGGACCTCTCCATGCGGGTGCCGACGGTGAAGTCCGGGTCGCTGGCGAGGAGCACCGTGGAGGTGCTCGGGCCGACGGTGGTGACGCGGCCGACGAGCCCGTCCCCGTTGATGACCGTCATGTCCCGCTTGACGCCGTCGTTGGAGCCGGCGTCGATGGTGACCGTCCAGGAGAAGCCCTGGGCGGCTCCTATGGCGATGACCTCCGCCGCCTTGATGCCGTACTGGCCGGCGCCGGCCTTCTTCAGCAGGTTGTCGAGTTCGCGCACGCGGCTGCGGTTGCGGTCGTCGCTGCCGAGTTTCGCCTTGAGCGCGGCGTTCTGCCGCTCCAGCTCCGCGATGCGGTCGTGGCGTTCGCCCGAGTCCCTTACGGCCGCGATGGCGTTGCCGACCGGGTTGACGGCGGACGCGACGCTGTTCTCGACCGGGCCGAAGACCGTGGCGGCCGCCCGTCGGGCGCCGTCGACGGGTGACTCCTCGCCACCGCGGATGTCCACCGTGATCAGTGCGAACGCGATGGCGACCAGCAGCACCAGGAGCAGCCGGCTCTCTCGTGTGTCCCTCACGTGGGGCGGCCGTGCCTTCCTCGTAGGAATCTCGTCGGAAACTCTCGTGCCGTTATACCAACCGGATCAACGATCAGCCGTACGGGTCCGGCAGCACCCGTACGGCTGACCCGTGAGCACCGGCTACCTGCGCGGCTGGGCGTCCAGCACCTGCTGGAGCGCCTCGAACTCCTCGACGCACTTGCCGGAGCCGAGCGCCACCGAGTCCAGCGGGTCCTCGGCGATGTGGATCGGCATGCCGGTCTCCCGGCGCAGCCGCTCGTCGAGGCCGCGCAGCAGGGCGCCGCCGCCGGTGAGGACGATGCCGCGGTCCATGACGTCGCCGGAGAGCTCCGGCGGGCACTTGTCGAGGGTGGTCTTCACCGCGTCGACGATCGCGTTGACCGGCTCCTCGATCGCCTTGCGCACCTCGGCGGCCGAGATGACGACCGTCTTGGGGAGCCCGGAGACGAGGTCCCGGCCGCGGATCTCGGTGTGCTCGTCGGTCTCGAGGTCGTACGCGGAACCGATGGTGATCTTGATCTGTTCGGCGGTCCGCTCGCCGAGGAGGAGGCTGTACTCCTTCTTGACGTGCTGGATGATCGCGTTGTCCAGTTCGTCGCCGGCCACCCGGATGGACTGTGCCGTGACGATTCCGCCGAGCGAGATGACGGCGACCTCGGTGGTGCCGCCACCGATGTCGACGACCATGTTGCCGGTGGCCTCGTGGACCGGGAGGCCGGAGCCGATGGCGGCGGCCATGGGCTCCTCGATGATGTGCACCTGGCGGGCGCCCGCCTGGGTGGACGCCTCGATGACGGCGCGGCGCTCGACGCCGGTGATGCCCGAGGGCACACAGACGACGACCCGCGGGCGGGCGAGGTAACGGCGCTTGTGGATCTTGAGGATGAAGTAGCGGAGCATACGCTCCGTGATCTCGAAGTCGGCGATCACGCCGTCCTTCAGGGGCCGGACAGCCACGATGTTGCCGGGCGTCCGGCCGATCATCTTCTTCGCTTCGGCGCCGACCGCGAGGATGCCGCCGGTGTTGGTGTTGATCGCGACGACGGACGGCTCGTTGAGGACGATGCCGCGACCCCTCACGTACACCAGCGTGTTGGCGGTCCCGAGGTCGACAGCCATGTCACGGCCGATGAACGACATTGAGTTCCCCTTGTTTCCCATGAGGATGCGTCGGGCCTTCCCAATTAGAGCGTTGACGGCTTCTCAGGTCGGCGAGGTGGGTGGTGTGGCGAGGAGTTTCACATCGTAGTCCCGCCTGCGCGGACTCGGCGCGGTGGCCCGCCTCTGTATAGGTGACGAGATGTCGGACGGATGCGTTCCCGGTCGGTGCGGTCATATGCCGAAGGGCGACCGAAATTCCTTCGGTCGCCCCAGGTCATGAGCGCTGTATGGCTGACAGCGGGTCAGGAAATGCCGGGGAAGAAAATCTTCAGTTCCCGAATGGCGGACTCCTCGGAGTCCGAGGCGTGGATCAGGTTTTCCCGGACGATGGTGCCGAAATCACCACGGATGGACCCGGGCGCCGCGGCGATCGGGTCGGTCGGTCCCGCCAGTTGGCGTACGCCCTCGATGACCCGCTCGCCCTCGACCACCAGGGCGACGACCGGCCCGGACGACATGAAGGCGACCAGCGGCTCGTAGAAGGGCTTGCCCTTGTGCTCGCCGTAGTGCTGCTCCAGCGTGTCCTGGTCCAGGTGGCGCAGCTCCAGCGCGGTGATGGCCCATCCGGCCTTGCGCTCGATACGACCGATGATCTCGCCGATCAGGCCGCGGCGTACGGCGTCGGGCTTGAGAAGAACGAGCGTGCGCTGGGTCATGTGTGTACGGCTCCTTGCAGGCATCCATGTGCGGTGAGGCGAGGCTACAGGGGCCATACGGCGGTACGGCACGGGGTCCCGGGTTCCCGGCGCCGGTACGCCGTTCCTGGCGCGGCCCGCCTGGGGAGAGGCGCCTTCGGCCGCCGGTGGCTCGGGGCGGGTGCCGGGGCCTGCGCCCACGCGGCGGGTCACCCGCGAAGGGCACCGGCCCGGGACGTGCGGGGCGGGGCGAGGCGGGGAAAAAGCTCCGCCCCCGGGCCTCCGGACGGGTGACGCCGCCCCGTCAGGGCTGCTCCGGCTGGGCCGCCCAGGCGGCCTTGGCTTCGTCGATCTTGCGGCCGAAGTGGACCGACGCCCACCACAGCCCCGCGAACACCGCGCCCAGGAAGAACATGACCGGCACGACGAAACCGCTCGCGATCAGCGCCACCTGGAGCGCCCAGCCGAGCTGTATCCCGCCCGGCCGGGTGATCATGCCGCACAGCAGCACGCTCAGGGCCATGAGAACGCCGCACACCGTCCAGACGGTGCCCATCGACAGGCTGTCGTCCTTCATGGCCACCAGCCCGGCGAAACCGATCACGAAGAACTCGCCGATCAGCGTGGACGCGCAGAGCGTACGCATCAGAAACCTCTGCCTTTCCCGAGCAGCAGCCGGGCCTCGCCGACCGTGATCACCGACCCCGTCACGAGGACGCCCGCCCCCGCGAACTCGTCCTCCTCCTCCGCCAGAGTGATCGCCGCCTCCAGCGCGTCGGGCAGACGCGGCTCGACCACCACCCGCTCGTCGCCGAAGACCTCGACGGCGATCGCGGCCAGCTCGTCCGCGTCCATCGCGCGGTGGCTTGAGTTCCGCGTGACGACGACCTCCGCGAAGATCGGCTCGAACGCCTCCAGCAGGCCCCGGACGTCCTTGTCCCCGCTCGTGCCGACGACACCGACCAGCCGGGAGAAACCGAACGCCTCGCTGATGCCCTCGGCCGTGGCCCGCGCGCCCGCCGGGTTGTGCGCGGCGTCCAGCACCACGGTCGGGCTGCGCCGCACCACCTCCAGGCGGCCCGGCGAGACCACCGAGGCGAACGCCCCGCGGATGCGGTCCACGTCCAGCGTCCGCGCCTCCTGGGCGCCCACGCCGAAGAACGCCTCCACCGCCGCCAGCGCCACCGCCGCGTTGTGGGCCTGGTGCGCGCCGTAGAGCGGCAGGAAGATCTCCCCGTACTCACCGCCCAGCCCGCGCAGCGTCAGCAGCTGCCCGCCGACGGCGACCTCGCGCGAGACGACGCCGAACTCCATGCCCTCGCGGGCCACCGTCGCGTCGACCTCGACGGCCTTCTTGAGCATCACCTGCGCCGCGTCCACCGGCTGCTGCGCCAGGATGACGGTGGCGCCCTGCTTGATGATCCCGGACTTCTCGCCGGCGATCTCGGCGTGCGTCGTACCGAGCCGGTCCGTGTGGTCCAGGTCGATGGGGGTGACGACGGCGACGTCGCCGTCGATCACGTTCGTCGCGTCCCAGCTGCCGCCCATGCCGACCTCGACGACCGCCACGTCCACGGGGGCGTCGGCGAACGCGGCGTACGCCATACCGGTGAGGACCTCGAAGAAGGACAGCCGGTACTCCTGGGACGAGTCGACCATCTCGACGTACGGCTTGATGTCCCGGTACGTCTCGATGAACCGCTCATGGCTGATCGGCGCGCCGTCGAGGCTGATCCGCTCGGTGATCGACTGCACGTGCGGCGAGGTGTACCGCCCGGTGCGCAGGTCGAACGCGCCGAGCAGGGCCTCGATCATCCGGGCCGTGGACGTCTTGCCGTTGGTCCCGGTGATGTGGATCGAGGGGTACGCGCGCTGCGGCTCGCCCAGCACGTCCATCAGCGCCGCGATCCGCGTCACCGACGGCTCCAGCTTGGTCTCGCCCCAGCGGGTGGCCAGCTCCTGCTCCACCTCCCGCAGCGCCTTGTCCACCTCCGGGTCGGCGGGCCGCGCGGGCACCGCCTCGTCCGCCTGGGGCGGGCCGGCCTGCGCGCGCAGCGTACGGCTGCCGGCCTCGATCACCGCCAGGTCGGGGGCGGGGGTGTCCCCTGCTCGATCGGAGTCGAGAGCTTGGGGGAGGTCGGTTGCGGCTTCCACGATCTCGTCGAAGTCGTCGCTGTCGCTGGACGGGGGCTGCTCACTCACGGGACCAGTCTACGGAGCCCCGCCGACAGCGCCCGGACCGGTGCCGCGACGGCGGGGGTACGAGGCGCGAGCCCCGCGCCCCCGCCGTTCGGGTCACGTCTCGTTCCGCCTACGCCTCGGGCAGGTTCGCCAGCTGGTTCTCGATGCGGGCGATGTCCTCGTCCGCCTTCGCCAGCCGCGTGCGGATCTTCTCCACGACGTTGTCCGGGGCCTTGGCGAGGAACGCCTCGTTGCCGAGCTTCGCCGTGGCCTGCGCCTTCTCCTTCTCGGCCGCCGCCAGGTCCTTCGCGAGGCGCTTGCGCTCCGCCGCCACGTCGATGGTGCCCGACAGGTCGAGCGCGACCGTGGCGCCCGCGACCGGCAGGGAGGCGGTGGCGTGGAAGCCCTCGCCCTCCGGCTGGAGGCGCAGCAGCTGGCGGATGGCCGCCTCGTGCGGCGCCAGCGCCGTGCCGTCCAGGTCCAGCCGGGCCGGGACCTTCTGACCGGGCTGGAGGCCCTGGTCGGAGCGGAAGCGGCGGACCTCGGTGACGACCCGCTGGACCAGCTCGATCTCGCGCTCGGCGGCCTCGTCGCGGAAGCCCGAGTCGGCCGGCCAGTCGGCGACGACGAGGGACTCCCTGCCGGTGAGCGAGGTCCACAGCGTCTCGGTGACGAACGGGACCACCGGGTGCAGCAGCCGCAGCGTCACGTCGAGGACCTCGCCGAGGACGCGGGCCGAGACCTCGGCGGGCTCGCCGCCGCCGAAGAACGTGGTCTTCGACAGCTCGACGTACCAGTCGAAGACCTCGTCCCACGCGAAGTGGTACAGCCCGTCCGAGAGCTTCGCGAACTGGAAGTCCTCGTAGTACGCGTCGACTTCGGCGACCGTGGCGTTGAGGCGCGACAGGATCCACCGGTCGGTGGCGGACATCCGCGACGGCTCGGGCAGCGGACCGTCCACCGTCGCGCCGTTCATCAGGGCGAAACGGGTGGCGTTCCAGATCTTGTTGGCGAAGTTGCGGGACGCCTGGACCCAGTCCTCGCCGATCGGGACGTCGGTGCCGGGGTTGGCGCCCCGGGCGAGGGTGAAACGGACGGCGTCGGAGCCGTACGCGTCCATCCAGTCCAGCGGGTCGACGACGTTGCCGAAGGACTTCGACATCTTCTTGCCGCGCTCGTCACGGACGAGGCCGGTCAGCGCGATGGTCCTGAACGGGACCTCGCCGTCCATCGCGTACAGGCCGAACATCATCATCCGGGCGACCCAGAAGAAGATGATGTCGTGGCCGGTGAGCAGGACGTCGGTGGAGTAGAACTTCTCCAGGTCCGGGGTCCGCTCCGGCCAGCCGAGCGTGGAGAACGGCCACAGGCCGGAGGAGAACCAGGTGTCCAGGACGTCGGTGTCCTGCGTCCAGCCCTCGCCGGTGGGCGCCTCGTCGTCCGGCCCGACGCAGACGACCTCGCCGTCCGGCCCGTACCAGACCGGGATGCGGTGGCCCCACCACAGCTGGCGCGAGATGCACCAGTCGTGCATGTTGTCGACCCAGTCGAAGTACCGCTTCGACATGTCCTCCGGGTGGATCCTCACCCGGCCGTCGCGGACCGCGTCGCCGGCGGCCTGGGCGAGCGGGCCGACCTTGACCCACCACTGCATCGACAGGCGCGGCTCGATGGTGGTCTTGCAGCGCGAGCAGTGGCCGACGGAGTGGACGTACGGGCGCTTCTCGGCGACGATCCGGCCCTGCGAGCGCAGCGCGCCGACGACGGCGCTGCGCGCCTCGAAGCGGTCCAGGCCCTGGAAGGGACCGTGGACGGTGATGACACCGCGCTCGTCCATGATGGTCAGGGACTCCAGGCCGTGGCGCTGGCCGATGGCGAAGTCGTTCGGGTCGTGGGCGGGGGTGACCTTGACGGCGCCGGTGCCGAACTCGGGGTCGACGTGCGTGTCCGCGACGACCGGGATGGTGCGGTCGGTCAGCGGCAGCTTGATGCGCCTGCCGACGAGGTGCTTGTACCGCTCGTCGTCGGGGTGGACGGCGACCGCGGTGTCACCGAGCATCGTCTCGGCGCGGGTGGTCGCGACGACGAGCGTCTCGTCGCCCTCGCCGTACTGGATGGAGACGAGCTCGCCGTCGTCCTCCTGGTACTCCACCTCGATGTCCGAGATGGCGGTCAGGCAGCGCGGGCACCAGTTGATGATGCGCTCGGCGCGGTAGATCAGCTCGTCGTCGTAGAGCCGCTTGAAGATGGTCTGGACGGCCTTGGACAGGCCCTCGTCCATGGTGAACCGCTCGCGCGACCAGTCGACGCCGTCACCGAGGCGGCGCATCTGGCCGAGGATCTTGCCGCCGTACTCCTCCTTCCACTGCCAGACGCGCTCGACGAACTCCTCGCGCCCCAGGTCGTGGCGGGACTTGCCCTCCTCGGCGAGCTGCTGCTCGACCTTGTTCTGGGTGGCGATACCGGCGTGGTCCATGCCGGGCAGCCAGAGCGTCTCGTGGCCCTGCATCCGCTTGCGGCGGGTGAGGGCGTCCATCAGCGTGTGCTGGAAGGCGTGGCCCAGGTGGAGGCTGCCGGTGACGTTGGGCGGCGGAATGACGATGGTGTACGGGGGCTTCTCGCTCTTCGCGTCGGCCGTGAAGTAACCGCGCTCCACCCAGCGCTCGTACAGCTTCCCCTCTACCTCGGCCGGCGCGTACTGGGTCGGCAGTTCGGGGACGGATGCTGGCTGCTGCTGAGTGTTCTCGGTCACGGGCCACAGTTTAGAGGTGTCACAGGCCCGTACTGAAACGGGATTGTTCGGTAACGGTGCGACCCCCGCCGTCCCACAGCGCGAGGGTTTCGGCCAGGATGTGAGGAACGCATAAGCATTCGGAGGGGGAGCCCCTTAATGAGTTACAACCAGCCAGGCCCGTACGGCGGGCAGCCCCAGCAGCCCGGACCGTACGGCCAGCCGGGTCCTTACGGTCAGCCGCCGCAGGCGCCCCAGCCCGGTTACGGCTACCCCCAGCAGGCCCCGCCCCCGCAGGGCGTGCCCCAGCAGGGTTACGGCTACCCCCAGCAGCCCGGCCAGCCCGGCCCTTACGGCCAGCCCCCGCAGCAGCCCCCCTACGGCGCGGGCCCCGGCGCCTATCCCCCGCCCCCGCCGGCCGCGGGCGGCGGCGGCGGCAAGAAGGCGGGTCTGATCATCGGCGCGGTGGCGGCGGTGGCGGCGATCGCCGTGGGCGCTTACTTCGTGTTCGGCGGCTCGGGCGGCAGCGGCGACCTCGCGAACGACGGGCCCCACAAGCTGGTGACTCCGGCGACGGTGCTCGGCGAGTACAAGAAGGGCAAGGGCGACAGCGGCAGTTCGTCGTCCGACGACGACCTGCTCAAGGAAGCCGAGAAGTGGGGCGTGAAGAACGCCAAGGAGGTCGAGGCGGGCTACCAGTCCGGCGACGAGAGCAACCCCTTCGCGTCCAAGATGCTGCAGTTCGGTGGCGTCTACGGTGAGATCGAGGACCCCGAGAAGGTGGTGGACGCCTTCTTCGCCCATATGAAGTCGGAGTCCGAGAAGGAGCCCGACGCCGAGGCGAAGCTCGTCGGCAGCCCGCAGGCCTACGAGCCGGAGGGGCTGGAGAACGCCGTCCTGAAGTGCCAGCAGATGAAGGGCGCCACCGGTGCCTCGGCGGGCGAGGGCCCCAAGGACGTCACGCTGACGGTGTGCGTGTGGGGCGACCACAGCACCCTCGGCATGGTGATGCCGATCGACATGGCGGGTGCCCTGACCGGCAAGGGCGGCGACCCGTCGGCGGCCGCGGACACGACCGTCAAGCTCCGCAAGGAAGTCCGCGTCAAGGCCTGACGACGCACCGCACGGCGGCAGAAGGGCGCCCGCCCGGTTCTCGGAAACCGGCGGGCGCCCTTTCGCTGTACCTCTTATGCCTCGTACCGCTACGCGGACTTCTCGTGGCGGCCCGGGTCCTTGACGACCCTCGGGACCAGGGTCGGGTTGACGTTGTTGTGGACCACGTCCTCCGTGATGACCACGCGGGCCACGTCCTTGCGGGAGGGGACCTCGTACATCACCGACATCAGGACTTCCTCCATGATGGCGCGCAGGCCGCGCGCGCCGGTGCCGCGGAGGATGGCCTGGTCGGCGATGGCTTCGAGGGCCGGCCGGTCGAAGTCCAGCTCCACGCCGTCGAGTTCGAAGAGGCGCTGGTACTGCTTGACCAGCGCGTTCCGGGGCTCGACGAGGATCTTGAGAAGTGCCTCGCGGTCCAGGTTGTGGACGGAGGTGATGACCGGGAGGCGGCCGATGAACTCCGGGATCATCCCGAACTTCACCAGGTCCTCCGGCATGACCTCCTGGAACTGGTCGCTCGCCTCGATCTCGCGCTTGGAGCGGATCGTCGCGCCGAAGCCGATGCCCTTGGCACCCGCGCGCGATTCGATGAGCTTCTCCAGGCCGGCGAAGGCGCCGCCCACGATGAACAGCACGTTCGTCGTGTCGATCTGGATGAACTCCTGGTGCGGGTGCTTGCGGCCGCCCTGCGGGGGGACCGAGGCCGTGGTGCCTTCCAGGATCTTGAGCAGGGCCTGCTGAACGCCCTCGCCCGACACATCGCGGGTGATCGACGGGTTTTCGCTCTTACGGGCGACCTTGTCGATCTCGTCGATGTAGATGATGCCCGTCTCGGCCTTCTTGACGTCGTAGTCGGCGGCCTGGATGAGCTTCAGCAGGATGTTCTCGACGTCCTCGCCCACATACCCGGCCTCCGTGAGCGCCGTCGCGTCGGCGATGGCGAACGGGACGTTGAGCATCCGGGCCAGGGTCTGGGCCAGGAGCGTCTTGCCGGAGCCCGTGGGGCCCAGCAACAGGATGTTGGACTTGGCCAGTTCGATCGCGTCGTCCCGGCCCTGCGCGCCGCCGTTCTCGCCGGCCTGGACGCGCTTGTAGTGGTTGTACACAGCGACGGAGAGGGCCTTCTTCGCGGGCTCCTGCCCGACGACGTACCCCTCGAGGAACTCGTAGATCTCCCGCGGCTTGGGAAGTTCCTCCCACCGCACCTCGGAGGTCTCGGCGAGCTCCTCCTCGATGATCTCGTTGCAGAGGTCGATGCACTCGTCGCAGATGTACACACCGGGGCCTGCGATGAGCTTCTTCACCTGCTTCTGGCTCTTTCCGCAGAACGAGCACTTGAGCAGGTCGCCGCCATCACCGATGCGTGCCACGAGGTGCTTCCCCTTCGCCTGGGAGCGGCTTGGTTCAGCCGGCTCCTGGTGCCTCATATCCGACGGTACCTTGCCGGGCCCCGTGTTCGGGCCCCCCTTGGCACGGTTCACACCGTGCCAAGGGAAGGTCGGGCCGTCAGGCCGCCGCCCCTGCGGTGCTCTTACGGGTGGAGACGATCTGGTCCACCAGGCCGTACGCCAGGGCGTCCTCGGCCGTGAGGATCTTGTCGCGCTCGATGTCGTCGCGGATCTTCTCGATCGGCTGGGTGGAGTGCTTGGCCAGCATCTCCTCCAGCTGCGTGCGCATGCGCAGGATCTCGTTGGCCGCGATCTCCAGGTCGGAGAGCTGCTCACGGCCGGTGCCGCCGGACGGCTGGTGGATCAGCACGCGGGCGTTGGGCAGGGCCATCCGCTTGCCGGGGGTGCCGGCGGCCAGCAGCACGGCCGCGGCGGAGGCCGCCTGGCCCATGCAGACCGTCTGAATGTCCGGCTTCACGAACTGCATCGTGTCGTAGATGGCCGTCAGCGCGGTGAAGGACCCACCGGGGCTGTTGATGTAGATGGAGATGTCGCGGTCCGGGTCCATCGACTCCAGGCACAGCAGCTGCGCCATGACGTCGTTGGCGGACGCGTCGTCGATCTGCACGCCGAGGAAGATCACGCGCTCCTCGAAGAGCTTCGCGTACGGGTCGTACTCGCGCACGCCCTGCGAGGTGCGCTCGACGAAGCGCGGGACGACGTACCGGTTGTCCACCTGCGGGCCGGTGTAGAGGCCGCTCGCGGAGAAGTTGCTCATATGGGTGTTCACCATCCTGGTGGCGTTCGGCGGGGCTGGGAGGCAGGGGGCGGGGGCCGGCTCAGGCGCCGGTGCCGCCACCGCCCGGAACGCCCGCGGCGGCAGACATGATGTCGTCGATCAGGCCGTACTCCTTGGCCTCCTCCGCGGTGAACCAGCGGTCGCGGTCACCGTCGCGGATGATCGTCTCCACGCTCTGGCCGGAGTGGCGCGCGGTGATCTCGGCCATGCGCTTCTTCGTACGGAGGAGGTACTCGGCCTGGATCTTGATGTCCGAGGCGGTTCCACCGATGCCGGCGGAACCCTGGTGCATCAGGATGTCGGTGTTCGGCAGCGCGAAGCGCTTGCCGGTGGAGCCGCCGGTGAGCAGGAACTGGCCCATGGAGGCCGCCATGCCCATACCGATGGTGACGACGTCGTTCGGGATGTACTGCATGGTGTCGTAGATGGCCATGCCGGCCGTCACCGAGCCACCCGGGCTGTTGATGTACAGGTAGATGTCCTTGTCCGGGTCGGCGGCAAGGAGCAGCATCTGCGAGGTGATCTTGTTCGCGATCTCGTCGTCGACCTGCTGGCCGAGGAAGATGATCCGCTCGCCGAGCAGCCGGTTGTAGACATGGTCGCCGAGGCCACCACCGATGGACGGCTCACCCGCGGCGTAAGGCATCAGATTCGTCACGTATCCACCTGCTCGTCTCTGACGGCTGCGGCCGTCTCAGCGTGTTGCGTACTGGGGGCGGGTACTCCCCTGCCCTCGTATTCATGGACCCTAACGCGCTGGTCGGCGGGCGCCATCCCGGTTCCCGAACTGTTCGCTGGGAGCGCAAGGTAGTTGGGCCGACGAGGGCGGGCCGGGTCCGTACGGCGACGGGCCCGATCGCACGCGGGTGCGGATCGGGCCCGTCGGACCGTTCATGCCGGGCCGGGCTCAGGCCTCGGTCTTGTCCTCGGACTCCTCGGCGGAGGCCTCGACCGTCTCGGCGGTCTCGTCCTCGTCGTCGAGCTCGACCGGCTCGCCGTTGGTGTCGACGACCTTGGCGGCCTCGACGACGACCGCGAGGGCCTTGCCACGGGAGACCTCGCCGACGAGCATCGGCACCTGGCCGCCCTCGACGACGGCCTTGGCGAACTGGTCGGGGCTCATGCCGGAGGAGGCCGCACGCCGCATGAGGTGCTCGGTGAGCTCCTCCTGGTTGACGTTGAGCTTCTCCCGGCTGACCAGCTCGTCCAGGATGAACTGGGTCTTGATCCCCTTGACCGCCTGCTCGCGGGTCTCGTTCTCGAACTCCTCGACGGTCTTGCCCTGGAGCTCGAGGTACTTCTCGATGGTCAGGCCCATCTGGCCGAGCTGGTGGTGCTCGAGGTTGTGCTTGCGGGTGTTGACCTCGTCCTCGAGGAGCTTCTCGGGGATCGGCACCTCGGCCAGCTTCAGCAGCTCGTCCAGGACGCGCTCCTGGGCCTGGGTGGCCTGGTCGTACTGCTTCATGTTCTCGAGGCGCTTGCGGCTGTCCGCGCGCAGCTCCTCGAGGGTGTCGAACTCGGACGCCATCTGGGCGAAGTCGTCGTCGAGCTCGGGAAGCTCACGGGCGGCGACCTGGGTGACCTTGACGGTGACCTCGGCCTCCTTGCCCTCGGCGGAGCCGCCCTTCAGCTCCGAGGTGAAGGTGGCCTCGCCACCGGCCTCCAGGCCGGTCACGGCCTCGTCGATGCCGTCGAGGAGCTCGCCGGAGCCGATCGTGTACTGCACACCGCTGGCGACGCCGTCCGGGAGGACCTCGCCGTCGACCTTGGCCTCGAGGTCGACCGTCACGACGTCGCCCTCGGCGGCGGCGCGCTCGACCGGGTTGGTGGAGGCGAAGCGGTCGCGCAGCTGCTGCACGGACTTCTCGACGTCCTCGTCGGTGACCTCGACGGCGTCGACCGTCACCTCGATGCCGGAGTAGTCCGGGATCTCGATGGTGGGGCGGATGTCGACCTCGGCGGTGAAGGCCAGCACCTCGCCGTCCTTCAGCTCGGTGATGTCCACCTCGGGCTGACCCAGCGGATTGACCTCGGCCTCGTTGACGGCCTCGGTGTAGAACTTCGGGAGGGCGTCGTTGACGGCCTCCTCCAGCACCGCACCACGGCCGAACCGCTGGTCGATGACACGAGCCGGGATCTTGCCCTTGCGGAAGCCCTTGACCGTGACCTGCTGGTTGATCTTCTTGTACGCCGCGTCGAGGCTGTCCTTGAGCTCCTCGAAGGGCACCTCGACAGTGAGCCGAACCCGGGTCGGGTTCAGGGTCTCCACGGCGCTCTTCACGGTTCGGTCTCCTTGGTGGCTGATTCTTGGATTCTGCCGGTGCCGCTTGCGGCGGTTCCGGCCGATTCGGCCCGGTCAGAGAGACACACGGGCACGCAGCTTGCATAGTAACCGCAAGCGGGATGAGGCCCACAATGTGATCTTGGTTGCGCACGTGATCCGGCGCATCCGGTGTGGTCGGGGTGGCGGGATTTGAACCCACGGCCTTCCGCTCCCAAAGCGGACGCGCTACCAAGCTGCGCCACACCCCGTCGGTGCGACACGTAGGGTACATGCCCCACGGCGGTGAGTCGGCACGATTACGAGGTGTGCGTCGACCGGGCCCGACCCGCTACGATGACCGTGCGTTCGCGCCGAGGTCCTGTGGCCCGCGGTGCGTTGCTTGCGGGCGTAGCTCAATGGTAGAGCCCTAGTCTTCCAAACTAGCTACGCGGGTTCGATTCCCGTCGCCCGCTCCATCCGGCCGCGGCCCGGGCGGGAGGCCGATTCCCCAGCCCGGGCCGTGTCGCGTTTTCCGGGCCGCTCAGCCCATCCGGGCCTTCACGTGCCCGATGACCTCGTCGAACTCCTCGGTGGGCGAGAAGTCCAGGTACTGCCCCGGTGCGGGCACTGGCACAGGCCGCCTCCCGCGATGGGCCCTCCCCCGCCGGGCCCCTCTTCCAGTCCGGTCCCGGCCGTGCCGCGCCGCGCTGCGACTGGCGAGCGACTCAGAAACTGATCTGGTTGATCGTGGCCGCGACCGAGTCGAGGAAGCGCCGTATGGACGGCGCCATGCCGGACGAGGCGAGGAAGAAGCCGAAGAGCACGGCGACTATCGCGGGCCCCGCCTTGAGGGAGCCACCGCGCATCAACACCACGAGAATGATCGCCAACAGCACCACCACGGACAGTGAAATGGCCACAACTGATCACACACCCTCGGTCGGTCCACCTTGCCGGCCGGGGGTGCGCGGCCCGGCGCCCCCCGTTCGGTCCATCGTGCCACCAACATCTCCCCGTGGGAGGGCCGCTGACACATCGTTCACACGAGCGTGCCCCGCGCCCCGGCCGGTCCGGCGGACGGCCGGAAAGACGGACCGTGAATTCAATGTGATCGTTCTGCCCCGCACACATATTGATCACAGGACATTCGCAGCGTGTCCGGTGAGTAATTCTCCGCCGGAGAGTGCGTAGCGATACGCCCCATTTAAGGGGGATGAACCCGGACATAGAGGCCGCTTGCGGAGGGCGTCGGTGACGAATGGAGAGAATTACGGCGGGTTTTACGAGAGCGCTGAGGCATGGCTAGGGTGCTTCGGATGTTCCAGGCTCAGCATGGAAATCAGCAGACCCTGCTCCCGTCGGCCGGGGAGCCCGAGACCACCACGAGCGCCCGCGGACGCGGGACGGACAGACCCGGCCGGGACGCGTTCTTCGACAACGCCAAGTACCTGGCGATCGTGCTCGTCGCCGTGGCGCACGCGTGGGAGCCGGTCATGGACGGCAGCCGCGCGACCAGGGCGCTCTACATGTTCGTCTACGCGTTCCACATGCCGGCGTTCATCCTGATCTCCGGGTACTTCTCGCGGAGCTTCGCCGGGCGGCCCGACCAGCTGAGGCGTCTGGTCACCGGGCTCGTCGTGCCGTACCTGGTGTTCGAGGTGGCGTACTCGCTCTACCGGCGCTGGGCCGGCCACATCCCGGACCAGGCCATCAGCCTGACCGACCCCATCTACCTCACCTGGTTCCTGATCGCCCTGTTCGTCTGGCGGCTGTCCACGCCCCTGTGGCGCAGCCTCCGCCACCCGCTGCCCGTCGCCCTGGCCGTCGCCGCGCTCGGCTCGCTCACCCCCGGCATCGGGCAGGACCTGGACCTGCAGCGGGTGCTGCAGTTCCTGCCGTTCTTCGTGCTGGGCCTGTCGCTGAAGCCGGAGCACTTCGCGCTGGTGCGGCGCCGCGCGGTCCGGCAGGCGGCCGTGCCGGTGGCGCTGGGCGCCCTGGCGTTCACGTACTGGATCACGCCGGACGTCCGCATGGGCTGGTTCTACCGCAGCACCAGCGCCGAGGAGCTGGACGCGCCGTGGTGGGCCGGGCCGGTGGCGACCTTCACGCTCTTCGGCTGCGCCCTGGTGCTCACCGCCGCCTTCCTCGCCTGGGTGCCGCGCCGGCGGACCTGGTTCACCGTCCTCGGGGCGGGCACCATCTGCGGCTACCTGCTGCACGGGTTTTTGGTGAAGGCCATGGACTACTGGGCGCTCGTGCCCGGGTACGACCTCGGCACCCCGCTCGGCAGGGTCGTCGTCACGGCGGTGGCCGCCGTCGCGGTGACGGCCATGTGCACCCCGCCGGTGCGACGGGCGCTGCGGTGGGTGACCGAGCCGAGGATGGAGTGGGCCTTCCGGCGGGACACACCCGGCCTCAGTCGCCGCTGAGCCCCAGCAGGGCGCGCGTCCGCGCGTACTTGGCGGTCAGCCGGGCCCGGGTCGCCCCGTCCAGGACGGCGAGGCGGTCCGGGTCGGCGTTGTGCGCCAGGTCGGCCTCCTTGACGAGGCGGGCGCCCGGCACGGCGAGGACGCGGGCGGTGTACGCCTCGAGGTCCTCGCCCGGCCGCTTGGTGAGCGCCAGCACCATGTCCTTGACGGCCTGCGGCAGCGCGGCGCCCCGGAGCCAGGCCTCCGGCAGCCTGTCGTCCTCCACGGCGTCGTGCAGCCACGCCGCGGCCACCTGCTCGTCACTGCCGCCCCGGGACCGTACGCCCTCGGCCACCGCCCGGAGGTGCTCGGCGTAGGGGCGGCCCGCCTTGTCGGTCTGGCCCTCGTGGGCCTCGCGGGCGATCGCCTCGACCTCGGCCACTGTCAGATACGGCACGGGATGCCCCCTAAGCGTCACGGGTGATGAGCAGCAGGGCGCGGTCGTCGTTGACGTCCTTCGCGCACGCCTCGATCAAGTGCCATGCCGCGCCCTCGAAGCCTGACGCCACATAGCGGTCGGCCTCGCCGGTGAGCCGGTCGATGCCCTCGGCGATGTCCCGGTCCGCCGCCTCGACCAGGCCGTCGGTGAACAGCATCAGGACGTCCCCGGGCCGCAGCGAGCCCTTGACCGGATGGAAGTCGGCACCGTCGTACACGCCCAGCAGCGGGCCCTCGCCGGACATCTCCTCCCAGCGGCCGCTGCCCGCGTGCAGCTGGAGCGCCGGGAGGTGCCCGGCCGACAGCAGCTCGTAGTCGCCCGAGTCGAGGTCCAGCACCAGGTGGATCGAGGTGGCGAACCCCTCGTCCCAGTCCTGGCGCAGCAGGTAGCCGTTGGCCGCCGGCAGAAAGCCGTGCGGCGGCAGCGAGCCGAGCAGCCCGCCGAAGGCGCCGGACAGCAGCAGGGCGCGGGAGCCGGCGTCCATGCCCTTGCCGGACACGTCGGTCAGCACGACCTCCAGGGTGCGGCCGCCGTGCGTCCGGGCCGCGACGACGAAGTCGCCCGAGAAGGACTGGCCGCCCGCCGGCCGCAGCGCCATCTCGTGGTGCCAGCCCTTCGGCAGCCGGGGCAGGGCGCTCTGCACCCGGATGCGTTCCCGCAGGTCGAACAGCATCGTCCCGCCGCGTCGCCAGGGCACACCGACCCTGGCCCGGAACTGGGCTATGAGCAGCCCGAACAGCCCGCACGCGGCAACCACCAGGACCGTCCCGGGGGTGACGCGGCCGGCGCCCTGCGGGTAGGGGCCGAGGACGGCGGACTCGACGATCAGGGCACAGGCGGCCGCCGCGTACAGGGCCAGCAGGCTCGCCGGGCGCAGCAGCAGGCCGCCCGCCACGATGGGCAGGACGAGCGCGGCCGGGGCCGCCCACACGGGGGTGGTGATGGTGAGGAGTGTGATCGCCGGGATGGTGAGCAGCAGGCCCACCAGGGCGATCCAGTCGGAGCCGTCGCCGCGGAAGTAGTCGACCCCGGATTTGCGCAGGCCGACCTTGGCCCGGCGGGCGGACCTCCGCAGCCGGGCCAGGTACGCGTCCACTCGTGCGCTACGGGCCATTGGCCTGGACCCTATCCACCCGATGCGGCCCCGTGCAGGGGGACCCCTGAGACATTGCGTTCGAAATTGGGTCGCTCCGGGGGTGGGGCGCCTGATACGGATGGCATATGACGACAGACTTACGCGCACTGCGGCCGGCCGAGTGGGAGCCCTGGTTCAGGCAGTTGGAACTCGCGTTCGGGGGTGTGCCGGAACATCCTCAGGAGCGGGAGCTGTGGAAGGCGCTCACCGAGTGCGAGCGCTCGATCGGCGTCTGGGACGGGGACGTGTGCGTCGGCACGGCCGGGGCGTTCACGTTCCGGCTCTCCGTGCCGGGCGGCGCCCTGGTACCCACGGCGGGCGTGACCATGGTGAGCGTGGCGTCGACGCACCGGCGGCGCGGGATCCTCACCTCGATGATGCGGCGTCAGCTCGACGACGTCTTCGCGTGGGGGGAGCCGCTCGCCGTGCTGACGGCGTCGGAGCCCGCCATCTACGGGCGGTTCGGGTACGGCATCGCCACCCGTCAGCTGCGCGCGGAGATCGATACGGACCGGGTGCGGCTGTCCGTACCGGAGGGGACCGATGACGTAGCCCTCCGGCTCGCGCCGCCCGAGGAGGCGAGCGCCGCGTGCGAGGCGGTGTACGCGCGCCTGGTTCCCGGGCGGCCCGGGATGCTCGCCCGGCGCCCGGGCTGGGAGCGGCTCCCCCTGCTCGACCCGCCGGAGGAGCGGGCCGGCGGGTCGGCGCTCCAGTGCGT
Source organism: Streptomyces gobitricini (assembly GCF_039532985.1). NCBI lineage: Bacteria > Bacillati > Actinomycetota > Actinomycetes > Kitasatosporales > Streptomycetaceae > Streptomyces > Streptomyces gobitricini. The sequence continues at coordinate 362,627 of NZ_BAAASR010000002.1, forward strand.
CCTGGCGGAACGGGACGGCGAGGTGGTGGGGTTCGCGCTGTACAGCACCAAACCGGAGTGGGGACCGGCGGGACCGAAGGGGACGGTACGGCTGCGGCACATGGGGGCGCTGGACCCGGCGGCGTACGCGGCGGTGTGGCGGTTCCTGTGCGGGATGGACCTGATGTCGGCGGTCCAGGTGGGGAACCGTCCGGTGGACGACCCGTGGCAGCACCTGGTCTCCGACGTCCGGCGCTGCGACCTGCGCGAGGTGGACGGTCTGCATGTGCGGTTGGTGGACCTGCCCGCCGCGCTGGAGGCACGCACGTACCGGGCTCCGGTGGACGTGGTCCTGGAGGTGGACGACGTCTTCTGCCCCTGGAACACCGGACGGTGGCGGCTTTCGGGCGACCCGAAGGGGGCGACGTGCTCCCGTACGGACGACGCCGCGGACCTCGCCCTGTCGGTGCGGGAGCTGGGCGCGGCCTATCTGGGCGGGGTGTCGCTCGCGTCGCTGGCGGGCGCCGGTCTGGTGCGGGAGGCGCGGCAGGGCGCCCTGGCGGAGGCGTCGCTGGCCTTCGGCTCAGCGGTCGCGCCCTGGCTGCCTCACGGCTTCTGACAGCCGGGGCACCAGAAGAGGTTGCGGGCGGCGAGACCGGCGGTGCGGATCTCGCCCCCGCAGATGTGGCAGGGCAGGTTCGCCCGGCGGTAGACGTACACCTCACCGCCGTGGTCGTCCACGCGCGGGGGACGGCCCATGGCCTCGGGGGTGTGCTCGGGGCGGACGGTGTCGATGCGGTTGTCGCGCACGCCCTGGCGCATGAGCAGCACGAGGTCGGCCCAGATCGCGTCCCATTCGCGCCGCGTGAGGTCCTGGCCGGCGCGGTAGGGGTCGATGCCGTGCCGGAAGAGGACCTCGGCGCGGTAGACGTTGCCGACGCCCGCGATGACCTTCTGGTCCATGAGCAGCGCGGCGATGGTGGTGCGGCTCCGGGAGATCCGCCGCCACGCCTTGTCCGGGTCGTCGCCGTCGCGCAGCGGGTCGGGGCCCAGGCGGTCGTGTATCGCGGCCTTCTCGGGGTCGGTGATCAGCGCGCAGGTGGTGGGGCCGCGGAGGTCCATGTACGACTCGGGGGCGGCGATGCGCAGTCGGACCGTGTCGGTGGGCGGGGGCGCGGGGGCGCCGCCGAAGGTGACCTTGCCGAACAGGCCTAGGTGGATGTGGACCCATTCGTCCCCGCCGAAGCCCAGGAAGAGGTGCTTGCCGTGGGCCTCGGTGCTCTCCAGCACCGTGCCGTCGAGCAGGGCCGCGGCGTCGGCGAACTTGCCCTGCGGGCTGGTCACCCGCACGGACCGGCCGCCGAACCGTTCCCGGTGGTCGGCGGCCAGTCGGTGGATCGTGTGCCCTTCGGGCATCAGGCGGTCGGCTCCTGCGGGTGGTGGGCCGGGACCGGGGGGAGCTCGCCGGTGGTCTCGTACGCCGAGAGCATCTCGATGCGGCGCGTGTGGCGCTCCTCGCCCGAGTACGGGGTGCTGAGGAAGGTCTCCACGAACGCGGTGGACTCCTCGACGGAGTGCATGCGGCCACCGATCGCGACGACGTTGGCGTTGTTGTGCTCACGGCCGAGCGCCGCGGTCTGCTCGCTCCAGGCGAGCGCCGCCCGGACGCCCTTCACCTTGTTCGCGGCGATCTGCTCGCCGTTGCCGGAGCCGCCGATGACGATGCCCAGGCTGTCCGGGTCCGCGGCGGTCCTCTCGGCCGCGCGGAGGCAGAACGGCGGGTAGTCGTCCTGGGCGTCGTAGATGTGGGGCCCGCAGTCGACGGGCTCGTGGCCGTGGGCCTTGAGCCACTCGACGAGGTGGTTCTTGAGTTCGAAGCCGGCATGGTCGGAGCCGAGGTACACGCGCATGGGTCCGAGTGTGGCACGCGCGCTGTCCGGGGAGGGCCGGTGGGGCCCTCGTACCGCGCCCCCGAGGCGGACTTTCGATCTTTACCCGTCTCGTGTTTGCATGCACGGGCTCGTAACCCGAGTCCCGTTCAGACGTAAGGAATCGTCCATGACGACGCACTCGACCCTGCGGAAGGAAGGCGGAACGCCCGGCGATCCCGGACTTCCGCAGCCCTCCGCCGGTCTCAAGGCCGGTCTCAAGAACCGCCACCTGTCCATGATCGCCATCGGTGGGGTGATCGGCGCGGGCCTGTTCGTCGGTTCTTCCGGCGGCATCGCCAAGGCCGGCCCCGCCATCCTCGTGTCGTACCTGCTGGTCGGCGTGATGGTCGTGTTCGTGATGCGGATGCTCGGCGAGATGGCGGCCGCGAGCCCCGACTCGGGTTCCTTCTCGGCCTACGCCGACCGGGCGCTCGGCCGCTGGGCGGGCTTCTCCATCGGCTGGCTGTACTGGTTCTTCTGGGTGGTGGTGCTGGCGGTCGAGGCGACCGCGGGGGCGGTGATCCTGGAGGGCTGGATACCGGCCGTGCCGCAGTGGGCCTGGGCGCTCATCGTGATGGTGGTGCTGACCGCCACCAACCTCGCCTCGGTCTCGTCGTACGGCGAGTTCGAGTTCTGGTTCGCGGGCGTCAAGGTCGTCGCCATCGGCGCCTTCGTGGTCATCGGTCTGCTGGCCGTGTTCGGCCTCCTGCCGGGCTCCGACAACCCGGGTGCGGGCCTGGCCCATCTCACGGACGCCGGCGGCTTCATGCCGAACGGCGCGGGCGCCATCCTCACCGGCGTACTGCTGGTCGTCTTCTCCTTCATGGGCAGTGAGATCGTCACGCTGGCCGCCGGCGAGTCGGAGGATCCGCGGCGGGCGGTCACCAAGGCCACCAACAGCGTCATCTGGCGTATCGCCGTCTTCTACCTGGGCTCGATCTTCGTCGTCCTGACCCTCCTGCCCTGGAACGACCCCTCGATCGTCGAGAAGGGCTCGTACGTCGCCGCCCTGGACTCCATCGGTATCGCGCACGCGGGCCAGATCATGAACGTGATCGTGCTGACGGCCGTGCTGTCCTGCCTCAACTCCGGTCTGTACACCGCCTCCCGCATGGCGTACTCGCTGGGCGAGCGCGGTGACGCTCCCCGGGCCTTCGCCAGGGCCAACGCCAAGGGTGTGCCGACCGCGGCGATCCTGGCGTCGGTCGCGTTCGGGTTCGCCGCCGTCTACTTCAACTACGCCTTCAAGGACACGGTCTTCGAATTCCTGCTGAGCTCCTCCGGCGCGGTGGCCCTCTTCGTCTGGCTGGTCATCTGCCTCACCCAGCTGCGGATGCGCGGGATCCTGCTGCGCGAGGCGCCCGAGAAGGTCACGGTGAGGATGTGGCTCTTCCCGTACCTGACGTGGGCGACCGCCGCGATGATCACCTTCGTGCTGGTCTACATGGTCTACGACAAGGACAACCGCGAGGTCGTCCTGCTGTCGACCCTGGTCGCGGCCGTCGTGGTGGGCATCGGTGTGGTGCTCGACCGCGGGCGCGGGGCACGACGGGAAGGCTGAACGAACGGCTGCGCCGATACCTGACGGGTCCTGTCAGGTATCGGCGGAAGGCTCCGCCGTGCACACCGAGTGGACGGAGGACCTTTTCATGATCACTTATCGCCCCGGGGACGCCGGGTACGACGCCGAGCTCGCCGGGTTCCAGACCGGTTTCCCCCTGCGGCCCGACCTGGTCGTCGCCGCCACCACCGCGGACGACGTGCGCCGCGCCGTCGCCCACGCCGCCGCGAGCGGCCTGCCGGTGGGCGTCCAGGCCACCGGGCACGGGCTGCCCGGGGCCGCCGGAGGGGGTGTCCTGATCTCCACCCGCCGCATGGACGGCGTACGGATCGACCCCCGGGCGCGCACCGCCCGGATCGAGGCGGGCGTCCGCTGGGGTCAGGTCGTCGAGGCGGCCGCGCCGTACGGGCTGGCACCGCTGAACGGGTCCGCGCCGGGCGTGGGCGCCGTGTCGTACACGCTGGGCGGCGGGCTGGGCATCCTGGCGCGGGAGTTCGGCTACGCGGCCGACCGGGTGCGGGGCCTGGAGGTCGTGACGGCCGACGGACAGCTCCGTCACGTCACCGCGGAGTCGGCGCCCGAGCTGCTGTGGGCGCTGCTTGGCGGCGGGCACGCCCTGGGGGTGGTCACCGCCATGGAGGTGGACCTCGTGCCGGTGGCCCGGCTGTACGGGGGGTCCGTCATGTTCGCGGACGGGGCGGCCACCGAGGCGGCCGGTGCGTACCTGGAGTGGACGCGGACCGTGCCGGACACCCTGACCTCGGCCCTGAGCGTGCTGGTCTTCCCCGACGAGCCGTTCGTGCCCGCGCGCCTGCGCGGCCGGTACACCGCGTCGGTCCGCGTGGCGTACACCGGAAGCGCGGCGGAGGGCGAGCGGCTGGTGGCGCCGTTGCGGGCGGTCGGGCCGGCGCTGGAGGACTCGCTGCGGGAGATGCCGTACGCCGAGTCGGCCACGATCCACGACGACCCGGAGCAACCGCACGCGTACTACGGGGACAACGTGCTGGTGCGCGAGCTGTCGGCGGGCGACGCCCGGCGGCTGCTGGAGCTGACGGGGCCCGCGTCACCGGTGTGGACGGTGACGCAGGTGAGGCACCTGGGCGGGGCGCTGGCCCAGGACCGGCCCAACGCGGTGCCGCACCGCGACGCCCGTTTCCTGGTGCAGGTGCTGTCGCCGCTGGACGGTGCCGGCGTGCCTGCCGTGCGGGCGCGGTACGCGGAGGTGTTCGCGGCGCTCGCGCCGGTCACCGTGGGCCGGTCGCTCAACTTCCGCTTCGGCGGCGCGGACCGTCCGGAGGGCGGCCCGGGCGGTCCGGGCGGTCTGTACGACCCGGAAACGGCGAAGGGGCTCGCCCGGGTCAAGGAGCGGTACGACCCGGCGAACCTCTTCGGCAGGAACCACGTCAGCCCTTCCGGCCGATGACCTTCCACGCGGCGGGCAGCACGCCCATCGCCAGCGCCGCCTTGAGCGCGTCGCCGATCAGGAAGGGCGTCAGGCCCGCGGCCACGGCCTGCGGCAGCGTCATGCCCGTCGCCAGGGCCAGGTACGGCACGCCGACCGCGTAGATGATCAGGGAGCCGAGCGCCATGGTGCCGGCCATGCGCAGCGCGGAACGGTCGGCGCCGCGCCGCGCGAGGGCGCCGACGACGGTGGCGGCGAGCAGCATCCCGAGGATGTAGCCGAAGGACGGCATGGCGTACCCGGACGTCGCCTGGGCGAACCACGGCATGCCGGCCACGCCCGCCACCGCGTACAGGGCCAGGGAGAGGAAGCCCCGGCGGGCTCCGAGGGCGGTGCCGACGAGCAGGGCCGCGAAGGTCTGGCCGGAGACCGGGACCGGCGAGCCGGGGACCGGTACGGCGATCTGCGCGGCCACGCCGGTGAGCAGGGCGCCACCGGCGACGAGCGCGATGTCGCGGACGCGGGCGGCCGGGAGCAGGTCGGCGAGGACCACTCCGTGGCGGATGGGGGCGGCGGCAGTGCTCATCGGGACTCCGGCGGGGGCTGAGGGCGGTTCGGAACAGGCCGACCGTAGCCCACGAGTGAACGCCCGATCACCGTCCGCCGACCACAAAGCGGTTGACGGCCCGTTGGTGGGGTTCTCACAAAGACACGGGATACACGTCGATGGGCGTGATGCTCGTCACTGGGAAGACCGAGTGGACAGCCCCTTGTGGGCCGGGAGAACGCGAAGGGAGAGACTGTGGAGTCCTTCCAATTACCTGAGAGTAGAGTGCTGCCCGACATCCCTCCCCCGGCGCGGCACCCCGCCGCCGGGGCCGCCCGTGGCGGCGGCGCTCCGAGCGCGAGGCGCCCGGGAAGCCGGCGCTCCGCATGTGGGGGCTCCCCGTACCGGCGCGGGCCGCCCCTCGCGGCGGTGGTGGTGGCCCGGGCGCTGCCGCCGCTGGACGGCGGAGCGTGACCGCTGGTGCGGTGAGCAGGCACGGGCGCTGCGAGCAGGGGCGGTCACCGGGCGGTACGGCCGGCTGGAGGGGAACGGGAGTGACGTACACAACGCGTGTGACGAATGTGTGTGTGATCCTTCACCTTGTGTGAGCACGGTGTCCGTATAGCGGGCAGATGTTCCCCGTGAGCGGTGGGCCCGCCCAGACTGTGGGCCGCGCCTTGACCTCTGGGCGCGACCGCCTAGCTCCCGGTCTCAGCTACTGAACAGGGCACGCCCATGTCTCGGACCTCCGCGCCCGCCGACCCGACTCCGGTGGAGCCGGCGTCGGCCGACGCGCCGCTCACGCACGGCCTCAAGCAACGCCACCTGTCGATGATCGCCCTCGGCGGTGTCATCGGCGCCGGCCTGTTCGTCGGCTCCGGCAAGGCCATCGCGGCCGCCGGTCCGTCGATCATTCTGGCGTACGCGATCTCCGGCGCCCTCGTCATGCTGGTGATGCGCATGCTGGGCGAGATGGCGGCCGCCAACCCGGCGTCCGGCTCGTTCTCGGTGCACGCCGAGCGGGCCATCGGCCCGTGGGCGGGCTTCACGGCGGGCTGGTCCTTCTGGTTCCTGCTCTGCGTGGCGGTCGGCCTGGAGGCCATGGGTGCCGCGCAGATCATGGTGGGCTGGTTCCCCGGGTCCCCGGAGTGGGCGTGGGTCGCCCTGTTCATGCTGATGTTCTGCGTCACGAACCTCGCGGCCGTGAAGAACTTCGGTGAGTTCGAGTTCTGGTTCGCCGCGCTCAAGGTCGGCGCGATCGTCCTCTTCCTGGGCATCGGCGTCCTGGCCATCGTGGGCGTGCTGCCCGGCACCGACGCCCCCGGCACGAGCAACCTCACCGGTCACGGTGGCTTCATGCCCAACGGCACGGAGGGGCTGATCGTCGGTCTGCTCGCCTCGGTCTTCGCGTACGGCGGCCTGGAGACGGTCACCATCGCCGCCGCCGAGTCCGAGCACCCGGTGCAGGGCGTCGCGAAGGCCGTGCGCACGGCGATGTGGCGGATCGCGATCTTCTACGTCGGCTCGATGGCCGTCGTCGTCACCCTCCTGCCCTGGACGCACGAGTCGGTCGTCGAGAAGGGCCCGTACGTCGCCACCCTCGACTTCCTGGGCATCCCGGCCGCCGGCCAGATCATGAACGTGGTGGTGCTGATCGCCCTGCTCTCCGCGATGAACGCCAACATCTACGGCGCCTCGCGCATGGCCTGCTCGCTGGTGGCGCGCGGGCAGGGCCCGAAGCTGCTCGGACAGGTCTCCGGCGGGGTGCCGCGCATCGCGGTGCTGACGTCGTCGGTGTTCGGTTTCGTGTGCGTGCTGCTCAGCTACTGGCGCCCCGACGACCTCTTCGCCTGGCTGCTCAACATGATCGGCGCGATCATCCTGGTGGTGTGGTTCTTCATCGCCGTGTCGCAGCTGATGCTGCGCCGCCGGCTGGAGCGCGAGGCGCCCGAGAAGCTGGTCGTACGGATGTGGCTCTACCCGTACCTGACCTGGGTGGCGCTCGCCGGCATGGCGACGGTCTTCGTCCTGATGGCACGTGAGCCGGACACCCGCCTCCAGCTCTACTACACGGGCGGTCTGACGCTGTGCCTGGCCGCCGTCGGGTTCGTCCGGCAGAAGGCGGTGGCGGACAAGTCCGCCTGACCGGTCACCGTGAGGAGCCCCGGCGCGTCGCGCGCCGGGGCTCTCCCTTTTCCGCGGTCCCGTGCGGTACGGCGGGTGAAACCCGACCGGACAGCGCGTGAACCGGCCCCGGCGCACCCCCGTCGTGGGCCTACCGTCCCGGCCCATGAGACGTCGCTCGGTACTCCTCGCGGCGGGCGCGACCGCCGCCGCTTCCGTGTCCACCGCTCCCGCCCGCGCCACGGCCGCCCCGGGGCCGCTGGTGATCGGCCACCGGGGCGCGGCCGGCTGGCGCCCGGAACACACCGCCGCCTCCTACACGTACGCCGTCGAGGCCGGCGCCGACTGGATCGAGCCGGACCTCGTCCCCACGGCGGACCACCACCTGGTGGTCCGGCACGAGAGCGAGATCTCCGGCACCACCGACGTCGCCCGGCGCCCCGCCTTCGCCGGGCGCCGCACCACGAAGACCGTCGACGGGCGGGCCGTCACCGGCTGGTTCACCGAGGACTTCACCCTCGCGGAGCTGAAGACCCTCCGGGCGGTCGAGCGCCTGCCCCTCGTGCGGAACAGGAACACCGTCTTCGACGGCCACCAGCGGGTGCTGACGTTCCAGGAGGTCGTCGACCTGGCGCGGCGGCTGTCCCGCCGTCACGGGCGGACCGTCACGGTCTTCCCGGAGACGAAGCACCCGACGTACTTCCGCTCCCTGGGCCTGCCCCTGGAGCCGGTCCTGGCCGCCCTCGTGCGCCGCAACCGGCTGGGGCCGCACGAGTGCGTGATCCAGTCCTTCGAGCCGTCGAGCCTGCTGCGGCTCGCCGGGGAGCGGCTGCGCGTGCCGCTCTGGCAGGCGATCGGCACCAGCGGCGGCCCGTACGGCCACCCCATGACGTACCGCGACATGACGACCCCGGCCGGACTGCGGGCGATCGCGGAGTACGCGCGGTGGATCGGCCCCGACAAGTCGTCCCTGGTTCCGCCCTCGACGCTCCTGGCGGACGCGCACGCGGCGGGGCTCAAGGTGGGCGCGTACACCTTCCGCGCCGAGAACCGGTACCTGCCGGCCGGGCTGCGGCGCGGCACCGATCCGGACGCCTTCGGGGACGCCCTCGCCGAGTACGCCCACCACTTCGCGCTCGGGGTGGACGCCGTGGTGACCGATTTCCCCGATCTGGCGGTGTTCGCCAGAGACGCGCGCCCCAAGGACGGAGGCCTGATCGGCAATTCGCCTTACTGCTGTTAGCCTGCACTTGCATATAGTTCGCAATAAGCAGCAGTCGAAGGGCTCGGACATGGCGATCTACACACTCCCCGAACTTCCGTACGACTACGCGGAGCTCGAGCCGGTCATCAACCCGCAGATCATCGAGCTGCACCACGACAAGCACCACGCCGCATACGTCAAAGGCGCGAACGACACCCTGGAACAGCTGGAGGAGGCCCGCGACAAGGAGCAGTGGGGCTCGATCAACGGCCTGGAGAAGAACCTCGCCTTCCACCTCTCCGGCCACATCCTGCACTCCATCTACTGGCACAACATGACGGGCAAGAAGAACGGCGGCGGCGGTGAGCCGCTGGCGGCGGACGGCGTGGGCGAGCTCGCCGACGCGATCACCGCGTCCTTCGGCTCCTTCGCCAAGTTCAGGACCCAGCTGTCCAAGGCCGCCGCGACGACCCAGGGATCGGGCTGGGGCGTCCTGGCCTACGAGCCGGTCAGTGGGCGTCTCATCGTCGAGCAGGTCTACGACCACCAGGGCAACGTCGGTCAGGGCTCGGTGCCGATCCTGGTCTTCGACGCCTGGGAGCACGCCTTCTACCTGCAGTACAAGAACCAGAAGGTGGACTTCATCGAGGCGATGTGGGAGGTCGTCAACTGGCAGGACGTGGCCAGGCGTTACGCCCGCGCCAAGGAGCGCACCCCGCTGATCGACCCCTGAACCGGGTCCCCCGAAACGTCCTGCTCGTGATCGTCTTCTCAACCTTCACCGGGCAGGCGGATGGAGGAAGGCCCCCCGCGAGGACATGACTCGCGGGGGGCCTTCCGTACGCGGGAGGTCCTAGAGGTTGCTGAAGTCGGGGCCCTGGGTCCGGCTCCGCTTGATCTCGTAGAAGCCCGGGACCGAAGCCACCATCAGCGTGCCGTCCCACAGCCGGGCGGCCTCCTCGCCCTCGGGCGCGGGGGTGACGACCGGGCCGAAGAAGGCGATCTCCCCGCCGTCCGGGCCGGGCACCGCGATGACCGGGGTGCCGACCTCCTGGCCCACCTTGCTGATGCCCTCGTGGTGGGAGGCGCGCAGCTCGGCGTCGTAGGTGTCCTTGTCGGCGTACTCGGCGAGGGACACCGGCAGGCCGGCGTCCTCCAGCGCCTCGCGGATCGCCGTGCGGGTCGGGCCCTCGCCCTTGTTGTGGAAACGGGTGCCGAGCGCGGTGTAGAGCCCGCCGACCACCTCGTCGCCGTGCAGCTCCCGGGCGGCGATCACGACCCGCACCGGACCCCACGCCTGGGTCTCCAGCATCTCCCGGTACTCCGGCGGGACCTCGTCCAGCTTGTCCTCGTTGAGGACGGCCAGGCTCATCACGTGCCAGCGCACGTCGACCGGGCGGACCTTCTCGACCTCCAGCATCCAGCGGGAGGTCATCCACGCCCAGGGGCACAGGGGGTCGAACCAGAAGTCGGCGGTGGTCCTGCTCTCGGACATGTCACTCCTCATGGTCTGCGCTGGTGATCGGCCGTGCTCGTCCCCGGGCACAACGCGGGTTCCGGCGGGACCATTCCCGTGTGCTGCCGGGTGTCAGTCCCGCATGGCAGGATCACTCCTGTACCAACGAGCCACGAAGGAGTGCCGCCCGTGCCCGGTGAGAATCTGTCCCGCGACGAGGCCCGCCAGCGGGCGGAGCTGCTGTCCGTCGACGGGTACGAGGTCGCGCTCGACCTGCGGTCCGCCGTCGGCGGGAGCGAGTCGGAGCGGCGTACGTTCCGTTCGGTGACGACGATCCGGTTCCGCCGCGTCGCGCGGGGTTCCGCCACGTTCGTGGACCTGATCGCCCCGTCGGTGAACGCCGTGACGCTCAACGGGCGGGAGCTGGACCCGGCGGCCGTCTTCGACGGTTCCCGGATCGCGCTGGGCGGCCTGGCCGACGAGAACGTGCTGGTGGTGGACGCGCAGTGCGCGTACAGCCGGACCGGCGAGGGTCTGCACCGGTTCGTCGACCCGGAGGACGGCGAGGTCTACCTCTACACGCAGTACGAGCCGGCCGACGCGCGGCGGGTGTTCGCCAACTTCGAACAGCCCGACCTGAAGGCGCCGTTCCGGTTCGAGGTGACGGCTCCCGAGGGCTGGTCGGTGTGGAGCAACGGGGCGGAGGAGTCCCGGGACGGCGAGGTCCGGCGATTCGCCGAGACGGCGCCGATCTCGACGTACATCACCTGTGTCGTGGCCGGTCCGTACCACTGTGTGACGGACACCTACCGGCGCGGCGAGCTGGAGATCCCGCTGGGCGCCATGTGCCGCAGGAGCCTGGCGAGGCACTTCGACCCGGAGGACGTCTTCCTGGTCACCAAGCAGGGCCTGGACTTCTTCCACGACAACTTCGACTACCCGTACCCCTTCGGGAAGTACGACCAGGCGTTCGTGCCCGAGTACAACCTGGGCGCCATGGAGAACCCGGGCCTCGTGACCTTCCGCGAGGAGTACATCTACCGGGGCAAGGTGACGCAGGCGGCGTACGAACGCCGGGCGAACGTCATCCTGCACGAGATGGCCCACATGTGGTTCGGCGACCTGGTCACCATGAAGTGGTGGGACGACCTGTGGCTGAAGGAGTCCTTCGCGGACTTCATGGGCTCCTTCTCGCTGGCCGAGGCCACCCGCTTCACCAACAGCTGGGTGACCTTCGCCAACAGCCGCAAGGCCTGGGCCTACCGCGCGGACCAGCTGCCGTCGACGCACCCGGTCACGGCCGACATCCGTGACCTCGAGGACGCCAAGCTGAACTTCGACGGCATCACCTACGCCAAGGGCGCGGCGGTGCTCAAGCAGCTGGTGGCGTACGCGGGCCGGGACGCGTTCATGGAAGGCGCCCGCCGGTACTTCAAGCGGCACGCGTACGGGAACACACGCCTGGACGACCTGCTGTCGGTGCTGGAGGAGACCTCCGGGCGCGACATGAGGGCCTGGTCCCGCTCCTGGCTGGAGACGTCGGGCGTCAACGTCCTGACGCCGGTCGTCACATACGGCGCGGACGGCCGGATCTCGGAGCTGGTTGTCCTCCAGGAGGGCGGCGAGCTGCGGCCGCACCGGGCGGCGGTGGGCCTGTACCGGCTGTCCCCCGGAGGGGAGCTGGTGCGGTACGCCCGCGCCGAGGTGGACATCACCGGTGAGCGGACCGTGGTGGCGGAACTGGCGGGGGCCGAGCGGGCGGACCTCGTGCTCGTCAACGACGACGACCTCACGTACGGCAAGGTCCGATTCGACGAGGACTCGCTCGCCACGCTCCGGGAGCACCTGGGTGACCTGACGGACCCGCTCGCCCGTGCCCTGTGCTGGTCGGCGCTGTGGAACCTGACCCGGGACGCGGTGCTGCCGGCGCGGGACTTCGTGCACCTGGTGCTGGCCTTCGCGGGGCGCGAGTCGGACATCGGTGTGCTGCAGATGCTGCACGCCTGGACGCGGTCCGCGCTGGTGCACTACGCGGCGCCGAAGTGGCGCGAGGAGGGCGCCCGGCTGCTGGCCGAGGGGGCCCTGCGGGAGCTGCGGGCGGCGGAGCCGGGCAGTGAGCACCAGTTGACGTGGGCGCGCTTCTTCGCGGCGGTGGCCGCCTCGGAGAGGGACTTCCAGCTCCTCGAAGGTCTGCTGGAGGGCACGGCGAAGATCGACGGGCTGGACGTCGACCAGGAGCTGCGCTGGTCGTTCCTGGAGCCGCTGACCGCGCACGGCCGGGCGGACGAGGCGGTGATCGCGGCGGAGCTGGCGCGCGACGACACGGCCTCGGGCAAGCGCCACCAGGTGCGCTGCCTGGCGTCCCGTCCCTCCCAGACGGTCAAGGCGCAGGCGTGGGCGCAGGTCGTCGAGTCGGACGCCCTGTCGAACGCGCTGGTGGAGGCGGTGATCGCGGGCTTCGCCCAGCCGTCGCAGCGGGCGCTGACCGCTCCGTACGCGCCGAAGTACTTCGCCGTGATCGAGCGGGTGTGGGCGGAGCGGTCCATCCAGATCGGTATGGACGTGGTGCGGGGCCTCTTCCCGTCCCTCCAGGACGACCCGGCGACCCTGGAGGCCACCGACGCGTGGCTCGCCGCCCATGAGTCGGCCGCACCCGCGCTGCGGCGGCTGGTCCTGGAGGCCCGCGACGACCTGGCCCGCGCTCTGCGCGCCCAGGCCCGCGACGCGTCGGCGGGCTGACACCCGGCGGGCCCGGGGCGGGGCGGCCGCGCCGGCGGGCCCCGGGCGCCGGGCGCGCGTGCGGCCGGGCGGGGCGGGCCCGGGCGCTTGTCCCCCGGACGTACATCCGTCCGGCCGGGGGGCCGCCGCGCAGGTCAATGGCGTGATCGGGGCCCCTGATCGGCAGTCGAACGCCCGTACTTTAGGACGGGGTTGTCCCGGATTGTCGACGGGTGTGTAACAGCGGTTAGCGGCAGGGCAGTTGGCGGGAACGCCCCGGGCATGACGAACACCCCGCTCTCCCCCCGCCCCCTGTCCCACCTGGCCGCCGACCGTCGCCGCGTGCTGTCCGCCGCGCAGTTGCGGGCGCACGGTGTCTCCGCCGCCGAGGCCGGTGCGCAGTCCCGGCCGGGCGGGGCCTGGCAGCAGGTCCTGCCGGGTGTGTACCTGCTGCACCCCGGCCCGCCCACCAGCGAGGAGCGGCTGCGCGCCGCCCTGCTGTACGCCGACCGGCAGCGGCAGGCGCCGGAGGCGATGATCACCGGGCTCGCCGCCCTCGCGCTGTACCGGTTCGCCTCCGCGCCGCCGCTGCTGTCGCTGGACCGCATCGACGTCCTGGTGTCACGGACCCGGCGGCTGCGGTCCACCGGGTACGTGCGGATCGTGCGGGCGCAGGAGACACCGGAGCCGCTGGAGGTCACCGGCGTACCGGTCGCCCCGGTGGCCCGCGCGCTGGCGGACGCCGTCGCGCGGATCGACGACGCCCACACCGTACGGCGGCTGCTCACGGAGGCGGTACGCGGCGGACACTGCGAACCGGCCGCGGTGGTACGTGAGTTGAACCGGCTCCGGCTGCTGACCCGGCCGCACGTCGTGGACGCCGTCGACTCGCTGCTCGCCGAGGGGCGGGCGCTGGCGGAGGACCGGTTGTACGAGATGGTGCGCACGCAGGACCTGCCGGAACCGCTGTGGAACGTCGACCTCCGGCTGCCGGGCGGGCCGCATCTGGGTGGTGTGGACGCGTACTGGCCCGACCACGCCGTCGCCGTGGAGCTCGACACCCGTTCGCCGCGCCGGGACGACGCCACCGTGTGGTCGGAGTACACCCGCAAGCGCGAGCACCTGGAGCGGCTCGGCATCACCGTCGTCCACCTCACGCCCCGCAAGCTCCGGGACGCTCCGGAGCAGCAGGCCGTCGTGGTGCGTACGGCCCTGATGGCGGCCGGGGACCGCGCCCCGGCCGCCTACGTGGTGGTCCTGCCGAGGTAGGCCGGACGCGGAACCCGGCCCCGACGGCCGCTTGCGTGTCGCCCGCCCGGCCGCCGTTGACGTTCGGCGCCGGCGAGCGCCGTCCGGGCCGCGAGGCCTCCGGGTGCCGTGGTGGCCGTGATGGCCGTGGTGGCAGTGCGACGGTCAGCGGGGCAGGCCCGGGTTCGCCGGTGAGTACGCGGGCGGGGACCAGCGCAGCGGGCTGGCGCCCTCGGCCTCGACGACGCGGTCGACGGTGAAGCGGACGGTGCGGTCGCCGCCGTCGAACAGGGTGCGGGCGGTACCGGTGAGCTGGAGGGTGGTGCCGGTGGCCCAGTCGAGGAAGAGCAGTCCGGCGCGGGCGTCGGTCTCCAGGTTGCCCAGGGTCAGGAACATGGCGTTGCCGGGGTAGTCGGGCCAGCTCAGCCCGGTGGGCGAGGTGACGGTCACGAAGCCGGGGTTGCCGCCGCGGTGGCTGGCGTCGGCGCCGTGGCCCGGGGCGAGGGTGGCGATGAAGAAGGTGTCGGCGGCGCGGACCAGGTCCGCCTGGTCGGGGGTCATCCGTGCGCCGTACCTGACGGCGACGGGGGCGGAGCCGGGGGCGGGCGCGTACAGGTCGCGCTTCTGGAGGTATTTGGGGCAGTTGGAGAAGACCCGCTCGGCGTCGATGGCCAGGCCGCGCCGGGTGGGCCGGGCCGTGCCGTTCAGCCGCATCCGCCGCCGGGTGCGCGGGTCCAGGGCGATCGTGCCGACGGGGGTGGACCCGCGGGCGAGGGCGGCGGCCAGCGGGTCCCCGTCCGGCACGCCGCCGGCCACCGACACGGAAGCGGGCCCGGTGGCCCGTACGAAGCCGGGGCGGCCGGTCAGGAGGGAGCTCCAGACCCGGCCGTCCTCGTCCGCCGCGCCGATCACGACCATGGGCTGGAGCTCCAGGAAGGCGGCGGCGACCGGGCGGATGCCCGGGCCGATGGAGCGGCCGACGTGGTCGGCGAGCTCGCGCACACCGACGCGGTCCTGCACGGCGAGCGAGCCGTGGTGGTAGGGGCCGACGGGGCCGTTCATGGTGGACCTCCGTATCGGGTTTAGAAGAAGCCGCAGGTGGGCGCGGCCGTATGGGGAGCGGCCACGTCCTCGGCACCGGCCGGTGCGTAGATCTCCAGGCGGGTGCCGTCCGGGTCGTGGAAGAAGATCCCGCCGGAGGCCGCGCCCTCGCCGTGGGCGACGACACCGTCGTACGCGAAGTGGACGCCGCGCGCCTTCAGTCCGGCCTCGGCGGCCCGGACCTGGTCGATGGTGTCGGCCTCGAAGGCGAGGTGGTGGAGTCCGGCGCGGGCGGGGGCGTAGGCGCCGTCGGCCTGCTGCCAGAGGGTGAGCACGAGCCGGCCTTCCCGGCCGAGGAACGCGTACCGCTCGCCGTCCTCCTTGCCCTCACCCAGGACGTCGAAGCCGAGGACGTCGCCGTAGAAGGCGAGGGACCGTTCGAGGTCGGTGACGTTCAGGCCGATGTGGCCGACGCGGCCGGAGTGCGGCGTGCTGGTGGTCGCCGTCATGGCGTACCCCTCTCATCGGGTGGGTTCTAACTTCTCAACATGACTTTAAGGGTTAGAACAAGGCCCGTCAACCGGTCACGTACGCTTGAGGGGTTAGCTCGGTCGAGGCATGCGCGAGGAGACGACCAGAAATGACCGCCCCCGACCCCCGCCCGCTCGTCGGCGAGCCGGTCAGCCTGGACCTGCTCAACACCCGCTGGGTCCACGACGGCGCCCGGCAGGACCTGCTGACCGGCACCGACGGCCTGGCCGTCTGGCTGACGAGCGCCGGCCTCGCGGACCGTTTCACCGCCGACGCGCCGACCCTGGAGCACACCCTCGCCGCTCGCGACGCCCTCGCCGCGCTCGTCGACTCACCCGGCGACCGGCCCGCCACCGACCGGCTGAACACCGTGCTCGGCCACGGCCGCATCCGCGCCACGCTGACGCCACAAGGCCCGGGTGAGGAACCCGAGTTCGCCGACCCGTCCTGGGGGCCCGCGTGGACGGCCGCCCGCGACTACCTGGACCTGCTGCGCACCGCGCCCGACCGGATCAGGGCCTGCGCGCACGAGGCGTGTGTCCTGCACTTCTTCGACACCTCACGCAACGGCACACGCCGCTGGTGCTCCATGGCGGTGTGCGGCAACCGGGCGAAGGCATCCAGGCACTACGCGCGGACGGCACGGACGAAAGAGGCCTGAAAGGTCGAACGCTCAACCACATTCGGGGTTTTGAGCCCGGTTCGTCCCTCATGGCGTACATCCCGCAGTGGCGGATGTACGCCATGACCGCATCCTGACCTCCGGCAACCCTCCACAAAACCCTGTCACTTACGAAAGGGTGAGCGGTCATCCGGCTCCGAATTCCGGACTCGCTCTTTCACATACAGGGATGCTGATGACCACCCTCGAATCCCAGGGCTCCATATCAGGGAGCCCGGCCCCCGGCCACAGACGGGCGGCCCGCGTGGCCGCCGCGGCCGGCCTGGTGGCCGCGCTCGTCGCGGCCGGCACCGCCCCGGTCTTCGCCGCCGGCCCGGCGGACCCCGCGCCGCCCAAGCCGGCCCGCTCGTCCGCCACCGCGGACAAGCTCGGCTCGGCCGACGCCGAACGGCTCGCCGAGGCGGAGGCCACGGGCAAGAAGACCGTCACCGTCATGGTGGCCACCGCGCCCGGCCAGACCGAGCAGGTCGCCGCGCAGCTGGACGGCGTCACGGGCGCCACGGTCGGCACGACGTACGACAAGCTCGGCTACGTCCGCGCCACCCTGCCCACCGGGAAGGCCGAGTCCGCGCTTGACCGGGCCGCGAAGCTGTCCTCCGTCAAGGGCATCGACCTCCAGTACGAGATCAAGCTGGACGACCCCTCGCCCGACGCGGGCCAGTCCGCCGCACGGGGCGCCACCGCCACGGGGGCGACGACCGCGTACCCGGGCCCGAACGCCAGGACCCCGGCGAAGAACCCGTACAACCCGTCCTTCGAGACGGGCGCGGTCGACTTCGTGAAGAAGTACCCCAGGGCCGACGGCCGGGGCGTGACCATCGGCATCCTGGACTCCGGCGTCGACCTGGACCACCCGGCGCTGCAGAAGACCACCACCGGCGAGCGCAAGATCACCGACTGGGTGACCGCCACCGACCCGGTCGGTGACGGCGACGGCACCTGGCAGCGGATGAACGTGGCCGTGGAGGGGCCCACGTTCACCGCCGACGGGCGCACGTTCGCCGCCCCGGCCGGCACGCACGCCTACAGCCGGTTCGCCGAGGCCGTCACGCGCGGCGGCGACATGGCCGGTGACCTCAACCGGGACGGCGACACCACCGACGCGTGGGGCGTGCTGTACGACGCCGCCGCCGGCACCGTCCGGGTCGACCTGAACGACAACGCCGACTTCACCGACGACGTGGCGATGAAGCCGTACAAGGACGGCTTCCAGATCGGCCACTTCGGTACGGACGACCCGGCGACCGAGATCGCCGAGCGCATCCCGTTCGTGGTCGAGATCCGCAAGGACGTCGAGTACAACGCCGCCGGGGACAAGGCCGACTACGTCAACATCGGCGTCGTCGAGTCCGACCACGGCTCGCACGTCGCCGGCATCACCGCCGCGCACGGGCTGTTCGGCGGGAAGATGAACGGCGCCGCGCCCGGCGCGAAGCTCGTCTCCTCGCGCGCCTGCACCTGGTCCGGCGGCTGCACCAACACCGCCCTGACCGAGGGCATGGCCGACCTGGTCATCAACCGCGGCGTGGACATCGTCAACATGTCCATCGGTGGCCTGCCGGCGCTGAACTCCGGCGACAACGCCCGTGCCGAGCTGTACGGCCGGCTCATCGACACCTACAGCGTCCAGCTGGTCATCTCGGCCGGCAACTCCGGCCCCGGCCTCAACACCATCGGCGACCCCGGCCTGGCCGACAAGGTCGTCTCGGTCGGCGCGGCCATCTCCAGGGAGACCTGGGCGGCCAACTACAACTCCGCCGTCGAGAAGAAGTACGCCATGTTCCCCTTCTCCTCGCGCGGCCCGCGCGAGGACGGCGGCTTCACCCCGACGATCTCCGCGCCCGGCTCTGCGGTCAACACCATCCCGATGTGGATGGCCGGCGCCGGTGTCCCCGAGACCAGCTACCGGCTGCCCGCCGGGTACGGGATGCTCAACGGCACCTCGATGTCCTCGCCGCAGGCGGCGGGCGCGAGCGCGCTGCTGATCTCGGCCGCCAGGCAGAAGAAGATCGACCTGTCGCCGCTGAGCCTGCGCACCGCGCTGACCAGCACCGCCAACCGCATCTCCGGTGTCGCGGCGCACGAGCAGGGCTCCGGCCTGATCGACGTCCTCGACGCCTGGGAGTCGGTCGAGGACGGCGCGACCGCGCACGACTACAAGGTCGCCGCCCCCGTCGACACCGCGCTGGAGCAGCACCTGAGCAAGCCGGGCACCGGCATCTACGACCGTGAGGGCGGCCTCAAGGTCAACCAGAAGAAGGTGTACGACGTCACCATCACGCGCACGACCGGCCCCGACCGGCCGATCGAGCACGAGCTGGACCTGAAGTACAACGACGGCACCTTCCGCATCCTCGGCGACGACGAGGTGGACCTGCCGCTGAACAAGCCGGTCACCGTCAAGGTGCAGGCCAGGGCCGGCTCCGCGGGCGTGCACAGCGCCATTCTGGAGGCGGACGACGAGGACACCGAGGGAGTCGACAGGCAGATCCTCGCCACCGTGGTCGTCGCGCACGACCTGGCGAAGCCCTCGTACTCCTTCTCCGCGCGGGGCAGTGTGCAGCGCAACAGCCACATGTCCTACTTCGTGACCGTGCCCCAGGGCGCCAAGGCGCTGGAGGTCGCGATCGGCGGGCTGAAGGAGAAGAGCCAGACCCGGTTCCTCGCCATCCACCCGTACGGGGTGCCGGTGGGGAGCACCGCGTCGAACCTCTGCTACCCGCACTACAACCCGGCCAACGACTGCCGTCCGGACGTGCGCTCGTTCGCCGACCCGACGCCGGGCGTCTGGGAGATCGAGGTCGAGGCGCGCCGCACGTCGCCGGACCTGGACAACCCCTACACGCTGGACGTGTCCCTGCTGGGCGCCACCTTCGACCCGGCCGTGCAGACGGTCCCGGAGGCCAGGGTCGGCACGCCGGCCGCGGTCGGCTGGAAGGTCACCAACACCTTCGCGGCGATCGACGGCAGGCTGAAGGGCGGCTCGCTCGGCTCCGCGAAGGTCGCCACGCCGACGATCGGGAACCACGCGTCGCAGACCAGCACGGTGACGGTCGGCGAGGGCGTGGAGCGCCTGGACGTCGTGATCGGCAACACCTCCGACAAGGGCGCCGACCTCGACCTGACCGTCCTGAAGGACGGCAAGGTCGTCGGCCAGTCGGCGGACGGCGACTCGGAGGAGTCCGTCTCGCTGGTCAAGCCCGCCCCGGGGACGTACACGATCGTCGTGGACGGATACGCGGTACCGGCCGGGACGACCACGTACGACTACAAGGACGTGTACTTCTCGTCCGCGCTCGGCACGCTGAAGGTCGACGAGTCGAAGCCGGTCACCCTGGCGAGCGGCGCGTCCGCGCAGGTCTCGGCGGAGGTGCTGGTGAGCGGCGCGGCCCCCGAGGGCCGGCGGTTCTTCGGCGAGGTGTCGCTGCTGACGGCACGCGGCACGGTCGCGGGCAGCGGCAGCGTGGTGATCGAGAAGGTCACTCCGTGACACCGGACATACGGTGAGTGAGGGCGGGCGTCCGGACCGGGCGCCCGCCCTTTCCGTCGCCGTGCGTGCTGCTTCTCACGTCCCGGACAATGAATTGGACAAGCCCGTCCTGGTGATACGCATGATGGGTGCGGCACCCAGGCCGCCAGGCCCGCAAGCACGTACGGAGGAGTCCCCGTGAAGGTCGGAATCGTCGGAGCCACCGGTCAGGTCGGCACGGTCATGCGCAAGATCCTTGCCGAGCGGAAGTTCCCGGCCGACGAGCTTCGGCTGTTCGCCTCCGCCCGGTCGGCGGGCACGGTGCTGGACGGGGTGACCGTCGAGGACGCCTCCACGGCCGACTACACCGGCCTGGACATCGTGCTCTTCTCCGCCGGTGGCGCCACCTCCAGAGCGCTCGCCGAGAAGGTCGCCTCGCAGGGTGCCGTGGTGATCGACAACTCCTCCGCCTGGCGCCGGGACCCCGAGGTGCCGCTGGTCGTCTCCGAGGTGAACCCCCACGCGATCAAGGACCGCCCCAAGGGGATCATCGCCAACCCGAACTGCACCACCATGGCCGCGATGCCGGTGCTGAAGCCGCTGCACCAGGAGGCGGGCCTGACCGCCCTGGTCGCCACCACCTACCAGGCCGTCTCCGGCTCGGGGCTGGCGGGCGTCGCGGAGCTGGACGGCCAGGTCAAGGCCGTCGCCGGCCAGGCCGCCGAGCTTACCCACGACGGCGAGGCCGTGTCGTACCCCGAGCCGGGCGTCTACCAGCGCCCGATCGCCTTCAACGTGCTGCCGCTGGCGGGCTCGATCGTCGACGACGGCTCCTTCGAGACGGACGAGGAGCAGAAGCTCCGCAACGAGTCCCGCAAGATCCTGGAGATCCCGGAGCTGAAGGTCTCCGGCACGTGTGTGCGCGTCCCGGTGTTCTCCGGCCACTCCCTCCAGGTCAACGCCCGCTTCGAGCGCCCGATCGGCGTGGAGCGCGCCTATGAGCTGCTGAAGGACGCCGAGGGCGTGGAGCTCTCCGAGATCCCCACCCCGCTCCAGGCGGCCGGCAAGGACGCGTCCTTCGTGGGACGCATCCGGGTCGACGAGACGGTCGAGAACGGCCTCGCGCTGTTCCTGTCCAACGACAACCTCCGCAAGGGCGCGGCGCTGAACGCCGTGCAGATCGCGGAGCTGGTGGCCGAGGAGCTCAAGGGCGCCTGACGCCGGTACGCACCCGACAGGG